>JBAVYF010000523.1:0-4453 GCA_049698655.1 Occallatibacter sp.
CTCAGCTTGACGAGCATCGGCTGGGCAGGAACTGATCGCGAAGCAACGGTAGACCGGTTGGATCATGCTGGCGCAGTGCTGCACGAGGTCATGTCGGCGCCGGACAGAGGCATTCCGGAAGAAGTGCTGGAACACGCAAGGTGCGTGGCCGTGGTGCCGCATATGATCAAGGGCGGCTTTGTGTTTGGCGCGGAGAATGGCAGAGGCGTTGCCACGTGCCGGACAGCAAACGGATGGAGCGCGCCGGCGTTCTTTGCCATTACCGGTGGCAGTTGGGGATTGCAAATCGGCGTCGAGGGCGTGGACCTGGTCATGATTATCCAGAATGACCGGGGCATGCAGCGGTTGATGTCAAGCCAGTTTCAGCTTGGCGGGGACGCTTCGGCGGCAGCCGGACCGGTGGGACGCCATGCTTCCGCCGATACCGACTGGCAGTTGAATACTGAGATACTCACCTACTCGCGGGCCAGGGGCGCCTTTGCCGGACTCACGCTGACCGGCGCTTCGATTCGCCGCGACAACGATTCCACAGAGGCGATCTACGGCCATCGCGTCTCCACACGCCGCATTCTGCGCGGTGAAGTGGCCGTGCCGGATTCGGCACACGCGTTTCTCGACGCAGTCAGAGATGCAAAATCGCAGGCCCATGCTGCGCACTAGAAGTTGGTAACCGGCTGTGTATGCATCGCGGGCGGCCTCGGCATCTCTCCGGTCGAGGGCACCCCATGCGGAAAAGGGGTATCTATGCTCTGGACAATTTTTGTCGTCATTCTGGTTCTGTGGCTCCTGGGTTTCAGCTTCCATATTGCCGGCGGCCTGATTCACCTTCTGTTGGTGTTGGCGTTGATCATCCTGGTCTTCAACCTGATCACAGGCCGGCGGTCTTAGTCTCTGAAGCAAGCAGAGCCTGAGAAGTGACGGGCGGCCTCGTCTCAACGGATTGCCGGTGGAATCAGTTAGATAGGATTCTGTGGGCGTCAGGGGGCGCGGCTTGAGCTGGGGCCGTCGGTTGAATATGAAGCCTGAAAGCGCGCTGCTTTTCGGCGAAGTGGTCCCTTTTGTACATCTTTGCAGCGACCAGGTAGAACAATCTATCTTGGAAGTGGTGCGCCGTTTCGAGCGCAGCCGCGCCGGTTTTCGATGCGCTGCAACCAGTTGCCGGAACCGAGTGCGGCGATGCCTGCTAGCCGGCCGCCCTTCTTCCCCTGGAGGTGGCCGATGAACGCCCTGTTGATTTACCCGGAATTCCCCGATACCTATTGGAGCTTCAAACATGCGCTCAAGTTCCTGGGCAAGCGAGCGGCGCAGCCTCCGTTGGGGCTGATGACGGTGGCCGCGCTGTTGCCGAAGGCCTGGAAAAAGCGGCTGGTGGACACCAATGTGGAGCGGTTGCGTGACAGCGACCTGGCCTGGGCAGATGTGGCGCTGGTAAGCGCGATGCACATCCAGCGCGAGTCCCTGGCGGCTATCGTCGAACGGTGCCGCGCGCGCGGGCTGCGGACGGTGGTGGGCGGGCCCATCACCAGCAGCCTTTCGGCGGCCGAACTGAAAGCGGACCACGTGGTGATCGGCGAAGCCGAGAGCCTGATCGCCGGTCTGGCGCGAGACCTGGAGCAGGGAACCGCAGAACCCGTCTACCAGGCCGCCGAAAGGCCGGAGATGAGCACCAGTCCGCTGCCCGACCTGAGCCTCATCAAGATGAATCGCTACTCGACAATGGCCGTGCAATACTCGCGCGGCTGCCCCTTCAACTGCGAGTTCTGCGACATCATTGAGATCTATGGGCGGCGGCCTCGCACCAAGACCGTTGCTCAGGTGTTGGCCGAGCTGGACCAGTTGCGCGCGGCCGGATGGCGCGAAGCGGTGTTTATCGTCGACGATAACTTCATCGGCAACAAGGCGCGCGCCAAGGAGTTATGCGGGGCGCTCGCCCAATGGCGCGGCCAATACAAAATCAGCTTCGACTTCAATACCGAGGCTTCACTGAACCTGGCCGACGATCCGGAGTTGATGCAACTGATGAAGGATGCCGGCTTCGTCTCGGTTTTCCTGGGCATCGAGACACCCGATGAATCGGGGCTCATCGCCTGTAACAAGCTGCAAAACACGCGCCGCAGCCTGCTGGACAGCGTGGCTATGATTCAGAGTTATGGCATGCAGGTGATGGGAGGTTTCATCCTGGGCTTCGACACCGATCGCGAAGATATCTTCGACCGCATGGTGGAGTTTATTCAGAAGAGCGGCATTCCCATCGCCATGGTCGGGCTGCTGCAAGCCATGCCCGGAACCCAGTTATTCCGGCGGCTGTCGAAGGAAGGCCGGATTCTGGATGCGGGCCGCGGCGATAACACAGATGACAAGCTGAACTTTCTGCCCAGCATGGACGCCGCAAGGCTGGTGGAGGGCTATCGCTCGGTGCTGAAACGGATCTACTCCTGCGAGGCTTACTATGAGCGCGTCAAGCTCTACCTGAGCCGCACCCACCCTAAACCCGGCAAGCAAGTATCCGGCGAGCGACAATCCCGGCAGCAATGGCTTACCAGGGGCAATGCGCGCGCTTTTGTTACCTCGATCATCCGCCAGGGAGTCTTCGGCCGGCAGCGCTGGAGTTACTGGAAGTTTCTGCTCACCGTGGCCACGCGTTATCGCCATTGCGTCGGCGCGGCGATGACTCTGGCAGTTATGGGTTACCACTTCCAAGTGATGACCCAAAGGCTCTCCGGTAGCGCGAACTCGCCTGTTGCATCATCCACGATGGCGCCCGCCGGAACAGACGGACTTGCTGGGTAATTTCAATCAATGTTGGTCCGGCCTAATTGAATAGCGACCTCAAAGAGCAGAGATAATATCAACCGCAACCCCCTAGTGTTCCGCTCTGGAGGCCGGATTCGGTTTCAGGGAACTCCTGTTACACCTCACCGCGCTTCGCCCCGAAAAGCCCGCCGCGATAAACTGCGAATGAGGAAGCAGTTTTGAGCGATACGGACCCAGTAGGGCGCGTGGACGCGGCCGAGGCCGCAGCCGAGGTGGAGTTGGGCGTAACATCCGGCGTCTCTCATGCCTGGAGGGCGCTGCGCCATCGCAATTTCCGGTTGTTTTTTGGCGGACAGACCATCTCGCTCATCGGCACCTGGATGACGCGCGTGGCCACCGGCTGGCTGGTCTACCGGCTGACCGGTTCGGCGCTGCTGCTGGGCACGGTCAGCTTTGCGGGCCAGATTCCCACCTTTCTTCTGGCGCCCTTTGCCGGCGTCTGGGTGGACCGGCTCGACCGCCGGCAGGTGCTGGTGTGGACCCAGACTTTATCCATGGTCCAGTCGCTGGCGCTGGCCGCGTTGACACTCTCCGGCCACATCACGATTCCCCTGTTGCTCATGCTGAGCGTGATGCAAGGCTGCATCAATGCCTTCGACATGCCCGGCCGCCAGTCCTTCATGGTCAAGATGGTGGACGACAAGCGCGACCTGCAAAACGCCATCGCCATCAACTCGTCGATGGTCAACATGGCGCGGCTCATTGGCCCGTCTCTGGCCGGAATGTTGATCGCTGTTTCCAGCGAGGGCTGGTGCTTTCTCGTCGACGGCATTAGTTACATCGCCGTCATTGCCTCGCTGCTCATGATGCGTCTTCATGCGCCCGTGGTGAAGCGAGTGGCCACGTCGATGCTGACCGAGTTGGCTGCCGGCTGGACCTATGTCTCGGAGTTCTTGCCCATCCGCACCATTCTGATGCTCTTTTCTGTGGTGAGCCTGATGGGTATGCCGTTTGTGGTGCTGATGCCCATCTTCGCCAAAAAGGTGCTCAGCGGCGGGCCGCATACGCTGGGATTTCTGATGGCCGCCATGGGGCTGGGCGCGCTCGTCTCGGCGCTTTCGCTGGCGGCGCGCAGGAACGTGCGGGGACTGGTGAGGATGATCCCTGTCGCCGCGGCGGTCTTTGGCCTGGGGCTGATCGGCTTCGGGCTCTCGCGGAGCTTCTGGCTCTCGATGCTCACGGTCTTCATTGCCGGCATGGGCATGATGCAGGGCATGGCCGCCAGCAACACCGTCATTCAGACCATCGTCACCGACGACAAGCGCGGGCGAGTAATGAGCTACTACACGATGGCCTTCATGGGCATGGCGCCGTTTGGCAGCCTGCTGGCCGGGTCCATGGCGCACAACTTTGGCGCGCCCTGGACAGTGATGATGAACGGCGCGGTGGTCCTGGTGGGTGCGGCATGGTTCGCAACGCGGCTGCCGGCGCTGCGTCGCCAGATTCGGCCCATCTATCGCGAGATGGGCATTCTGCCGGCAGAGGAGGGAATCCAGCAATGAGCGACGAAAAACTACCTCTCACGCTCGACGCGCGGCGCACAGCCATCGTGGTCATCGATCTGCAAAAGGGCATCGTGCGCATGCCCGGAGCGCCCTATCCGCGCCAGGACGTGGTGACCAAATGCGCGCGCCTGCTG
>JBAVYF010000524.1:0-24050 GCA_049698655.1 Occallatibacter sp.
GATGTATCTGATCGCGCGATAGACCCCCAGATATAGAAATGTGATCTTCCTCCCTTGCATGATTCCATAGCCATTTTGTCTGTGTCAGTTCTGTTATTTCCATGAAAATGCAGGACGTTGCGTCCGCGCAACATGTGGTTTGCGTTAGGATGTGAGCATCCTTCGAGGAAGCTTTCCGGTGAACGTATCATCCAGACGGTTGCTGACGGCGTCGCTTGTCTTGCTGGTTATCCTGCTTCTCTTGCTGCGCAGGCCGGGCTTTATGCGGCATCCGAGCGGGCAAAATGGAGTGCAGGGCCAACGGAGTTCGCAGACTGCTCCGGGCAGCGCCGCGAGCCGTGCGCTGAACTGGAGTGACCGTTTCGGCGATGGCACTCCGGATTTTCTGCGGCTCACCGATCCTGCCGATCAGGCAGTGTTCCGCCGCTGGTTTACGCTGATCGCCGAATATCAGGCCATCCGGCCCAAGGCAGAACTTCCGGCGGAGATCAACGACTGCGCCAGTCTCTTGCGTTTTTCTTATCGCGAGGCCCTCAAGCGCCACAACGACAGCTGGTTCCTGGCTACCGGCATCGACGTGCCGGCGCCACCGGGGGAGATTCGCGCATGGCACTATCCCGACACGCCGCTGGGCGCGGCGCTCTTCCGGGTGCGGCCGGGCAGCTTTGAGCCCGCCGACGCAACCAACGGAGCTTTTGCGCAGTTTGCCGACGCCAAGACCCTGGTCGAGCGCAATGCGTACTTTGTCAGCCGCGACGTGCGCGAGGCTCAACCCGGCGACCTGCTTTTTTTCCGTCAGTTCGGACAATCCTCGCCTTGGCATTCTATGATTGTGGCCGAAGCCGGCCCGCAGGCGCGGGTGGTGTATCACACCGGACCTGACCACGGTTCGCCGGGTGATCCACCCCACGGACGAAGACCTGTCCGTGGAGGCCCCGGCGAGCTACGCCGCGTGTTACTTTCCGAGCTACTCGATTACCCTCAGCCGCAATGGAGGCCGGTAGCTCAAAATCCTAACTTTCTAGGCGTTTACCGCTGGAATATATTGCGAGGAACCCCATGAGGCTGCGTAAGTCGCTGTTAGCCGTTGCGTCGATCCTTCTGTTAACCTGCGCCGCCGCGCACGCTGCCGACTCGGACGCGCCGCGCTCCTTCTCGCTTTCCACAACGCGGACCTTTGCGCCGGGCGAGAGCGTGAAAATCCAGCTCTACGCGCACAATGTTTCTGCGCTGGAGTTTCGCGTCTACAAAGTTCGCGATCCGCAGAAGTTCTTTGCCGGACTGAAAGACCTGCATAGCTTCGGGGTGCAGAGCCAGTCGCCGAACGAGCAGATTGACCAGCGGACCTTCCTTGAGCGGCTGCACGACTTCAAGGCTCACCTGTGGTGGAGGGTGCGTCGATTCTTCCGCGGCCAGTTCACTGACGAGGCGCGAGACAGCTTCCGCGAGAGACAGGGCAAGCTGGGCAAGCGGAGCCAGGTGGTGGGAGCGACGGAGTTTGCGCGGATTCCGCTGCTGAACTCCGATCAGTTGGTTGCGCGCTGGAAGCTGGTCACGCCTCCAACCCTGGTGAGCGAGACGCAGCAGTTGCCCATCGAAGGACTGGGCGCGGGGGTTTACCTGATCGAGGCTACCGAAGGCACTTACAAGGCCTATACCGTGGCCATCGTCACCAGCATTGCGGTGGTGGAACGGGCGAGTCATGGGCAGGCTGATCTTTACGTGGCCGACCGCAAGACAGGCGCGCCAATCGACAAGGCCGACGTAACTCTGTGGGCCGACGGACACGAGCAGTCGTCGAGCAATACCGGCGCTGACGGCATGGCCTCGCTGACGATGACCATGCGCGGAGGAGCGCAGGGCGCTGTGCCGGAGAAGGTGTGGATCATGGCGCGGCACGGAGCCGATGCGGCCATCATCACGCCGTATGGCTATGCCTTCATGGATCAGGATGCGAGGGATCTGAGAGCCTTTGTCTACACCGACAGGCCTGTTTACCGGCCGGGTCACACCGTGCACATCAAAGCGGTTGTGCGGCGCGAGCAGAACGATACGCTCATCCTTCCGGATGAAAAGACTCTGAAGTTAAAGGTGACCGATGCCGACAACAAGGTAGTACTCTCGCAGGATCTGCCTGTCTCTGCGCATGGAACTGTTGCTGCCGATCTGATACTAGTGACCGATGCAGGGCTGGGTTACTACTCCATCAGCTTCGACCGCAATGACATCCAGGGCGCCGGCAGCTTCTACGTCGAGGAGTACAAAAAGCCGGAGTACCAGGTGACGGTGAAGCCTGCTGTGCAGCGCGTGCTGCAAGGAAACTCGATTCAGGCGGTGATAGAGGCGCGCTACTTCTTCGGTGAACCGGTCGCCGGTGTGAAAGTGAAGTATGTGGTGCACACCTCAACGCACTACTGGTGGGACGAGGACGAAGCCGACAGCGATGAAGCCGGTGGTGAGGGCGGTGAAGACTCAAGCGATTCTGACTACAGCTACGGCCAAACCGAGCAGCAGGAGCACGAGGGAATTCTGGACGCCAATGGCCGGCTCACTGTTACTCTGCCGACGGCGGTAGACGGCAAGCACAACGACCAGGACTATCGCGTTGAGGCGCGAGTGACGGATGCAGCCAATCGCGAGGTAGCCGGACACTCGACCGTGTTGGCGACCTATGGCTCCTTCCGTGTGAACGTTGAGCCTACGAGTTATATGTTCACATCCGGTAATACGCCCAAAGTCAAGGTGACGGCACAGGACTACGATAACAAGCCTGTGCGGACGCCTGTGCATATCGCTGTCAGTCTGGAGAAGTGGGATTCCACAACTCACCAGCGCACGGTGACGCCTGTGACGGGAATAGACGCCACAACCGGAGCTGACGGCACAACACTCGTCGAACTACCGGTCAACAGTTGGAATGGAGTCAACGGCGACTTTCAAGTGACGGCCAGCGCGCAGACGCCGGAGAATCGAACCGTCGAGGACCACACTTGGATCTGGATTTGGAACCACGCTGGCGAATGGTACAACCAGAACACGCAGGCTAAGATTATTGCCGACAAGAAGAGCTATAAGGTGGGCGATGTGGCACACCTGCTGCTGGTCACCGGCCTCAAAGAGTCATGGGCGGTGGTGACGGCCGAGGGCAACAGCTTGCAGTCGCGGCAGTTGATTCACGCGACCGGCGAGAGCTTCGCCTTCGATGTGCCCATCACGGGCAAGGCGCAACCCAACCTGATGGTGAACGCGGTGATAGTTCACGAAGACCAGTTGATCACCGCGCAGAAGAGCCTGAAAGTCCCGCTGGTGGAGCGCACGCTGACTATTACGGCCACGCCCAGCAAGCCGCGCTATCTGCCGGGGGAAACGGGCAGCTTCGACGTGCTGGCGGTGGATTCGTCCGGCAAGCCTGTCCAGGCTGACCTGAGCTTTGGCGAGGTGGACGAGGCGCTTTACTCGGTGCGCCCTGACGAGAGCGGGAACATCGTGAACGCCTTCTATCCCAAGCGGTACGTTTATCTCTATCCGGAGACCTCCTTCGCGTATTACTTCCACGGCGAGGCTGGATTGAAGAGTCCGCTGCTGGCAAGGCTGAATGATGGGCTCTTCCATCCACGGCTGGCACAGGTAAAGCCGGGATCAGACCTGGTGGTGCCCAAGGTGCGCAAAGCCTTCCCGGATACGGCTTACTGGAATCCTAACGTGCATACAGGACCGGATGGCCATGCGCGCGTCGAGTTCAGCTTCCCGGATTCGCTGACCACGTGGCGAACAACGATTCGTGCGATGACCGACGACGGCAAGGCCGGCGGGGTAGTGACGCGTGTTCTGGTGCGCAAAAACCTGATTGTGCGGCTGGCAGCCCCCCGCTTCTTCCGCCAGGGCGACGAAGTTACGCTTCGAGTTATCGCTCATAACTACCTTGAAACATCCAAGGACGTTACCTTTGCCCTGGATGTTAGCGGGGCGGAGGTGATAGGCGGACAAACACAGAAAGTCAACATTCCCGCCAAGGGCGAGAGCTATGTGGATTGGCGAGTCAAGGCGCGCGCGACTGGAAATGTGGATCTGACCGCCAAGGCGCTTACCAATGAAGAGAGTGACGCGCTGGAGATGACGCTGCCCGTACTGCCTTATGGCGTAAAGCAGCGGGCTGCCGGTTCCGGAGTAGTCTTCAGCGGCAATGGGCAGAGCCAGTGGGGTTATAACTTCCCGGCTAACTCGGATGCAGGCACGCACGGAATCACTATCACTGTTGCGCCGAGCATAGCTGGAACTGTCTTCGATGCGCTCGATTACCTGACGAGTTATCCGTGGGGATGCACCGAGCAGACGATGTCCAGCTTCCTGCCGGATCTGATTGTTGCGCAGGCGGTAGACAAGCTGCATCTCAAATCACCCATTGACCGAGCGACACTGAACGATATGGTCAACGCGGGAATCGAGCGGCTCTACAGCTTCCAGCATGACGATGGCGGGTGGGGCTGGTGGCAGGACGATCCCAGCCGCGTTTTCATGACCGCCTATGTGGTGAGCGGGCTGGGGCAGGCGCAGGCGGCGGGGTACAAGATCAATGGAGGGGTCTACCCTTACGGCCGGTTAGACAAGGGCCGCGCCTGGCTGCAATCCACGCTGTCCGCGCACCCGGATATGGTCGCCGACCTGCGGGCTTACGTAGTCTACGCATTGGCCACTACGGGCGGCGCGCCCAAGGATGCTCTCGACAAGGTCTGGGATAGCCGCGACAAGTTGAGTGATGAAGGGCTTGCTCTGGCTGGACTGGCTCTGGACGCAGCCGGAGATAGCCGCGCCAAAGAGGCGGCTACGCTCCTCGAAAAGAAGGCTAAAGTTACCGATTCCGATGCGTATTGGACGGGAACTTACGATGGCCTGCTCGATTACTGGGACGATACTTCGAATGAGACCACGGCCTTTGCGCTGAAACTACTGGCGCGTCAGGATCGCAGCAGCGGCTATCTGCCCAAGGCGGCTCAGTGGCTCGGCAAGCATCGCGACGGCGGCTACTGGCACTCCACCAAGCAGACGGCGATGGTGATTAGTGGACTTACTGACTACCTGATGTTGAGCGGCGAGCTAGCCAATAGCTCCGACGTGGAGGTGCTGGTTAACGGCGCCAGCGTGGGCAAGCGTCACTTCGGCCCCGGCGATGGCTTTGCGCTGCCGTGGAAGATTAAAGTCCCCGCGGCGCAGGCGGCCAACGGCGGCCAGGTGACGGTGCGCAAAAACGGCAACGGCATCACCTACTGGGCCACGGAAAGTTCTTGGTACTCCGCCGATCGCAAGTCCTTCCAGCAGGGGCAACTGGCGCTGAATATTACCCGCGATTACTACGTGTTGCAAAAGCGGCAGGCGTCGCCCATAGGCCCGATCACTTATGACCTGGCGCCGCTGAAAGGCGCGGTCCATGTGGGTGATATTGTTGCGGTAAAGCTGGCGCTGAATGGCGCCAGTTGGAAGTATCTGCTGACTGAGGACCCAATTCCGGCGGGCACGGAGTTTTTGCCCAACACTGGCCTCTACACCTTGAACAACAAGCCGGCGTGGTGGTTCGACTGGTACACACGCAAGGAGTTCCACGACGACCGCGCGGCCTTCTTCAACACCGATTTCGGCGGCCGCCGCGAGTACGTCTACCTGCTCAAGGTCGTCAATCCCGGCAAGTTCGTCATCAGCCCGGCGCAGACCGGGCCCATGTATCAATCGAATGTGCAAGCCACTACCGATCCTGCAACTCTGGAGGTGCAGCCGTGAAATTATTCAAAGATTTGTTCCGCCGTTTGCGCCTGAGTTGGGGATGGGTTCTCGCCCAATTCATCGGAATTCTTCTGTTGATCCTGATCGGGATCGCATGGACCCGCCTGCCTGAAAAGCATCTCTGGCAGGTGGCGCTCTCGCTCCTCGTGCCGTTGTTGATTGTGGCCTCAGTGCTTTGGCTGCAAGCCGGCACCATGCGCAGCCTTTCCGACGACGATGGCAAGCGAGTCAAGCCGGTGTGGGGCGCGCTCACGCTGCTGCTTTGGATTGCCGTGGCGTGGATTACCTGGGCTGTGCTGGATTGGTGCGATGATCGGATTCCGCAATGGGCCGGCTACCTGAACTCGCAGGCCCCTGCGCACTGGCGGGCGAAGCTCTTCACGTATGAACACATTCAGCACTGGATGAACATTCTGGAGTGGGTGCTGCGCTGGATCGTAGTGCCGGCCAAAGTCATTCCTTACGCCATGTCCTCGGTGCAATGTGGATTGCGCCTGCCCTGGCGGAGGATAATCCACCTGCTGTGGAACTGGCGCTGGTGGCTCGCAGTGGTGATTGCGGCGCTGGTGAGTGTGTGGCTGCCGGGCCGGTTCTTCGCCGGCGAACCCAGCGGCACGGTTCATGCGCAGATTTGGCACGTAGCGCTGAAGCTGGCCGCGACTTATCTGCTTGCCATGTGCAGTTGGGTTCTGCTGCTGGGCTGGGCTGCGGTGCTCTTTGGCCGTCAGCAACCGCCTGTCGAAGAGAAGCAATTGCTGAGTCTTGTTCTGACTGAGCCGGAGAATAAAGCCGAGCAGGATTCCGTGAATCCGCCATCAGCGGAGAACGGCTAAAGCGCTCTGCGGAACGCCGGTGCGCAACCACTCCAGAACCTGCGCGCGGCCAAATCGGTCGAGAAGTTGCTGAGCGTACCAACCGGCGGCCCGGTGCGCGGCCTCCGACTCCGCTTCGCTCGCCGCGTGAGCCAGTTTGTCGTTGACCGACTCCAGAGTCAGTGTGGGCTTTGGCCCTCGTCGCGCATCGCCGGACTGGACTTCACCAGACCAGGCCTCCACCAGTCCCTCGCGCAGCCAGAGCGGCGTGTGAACAGTAGCCTGCTCCTCCACCAGCGCGTGCAGAAATTCGTGGCGCATTACATTTGCGAGCAGTTTGCGCGCCGTGAGAATCCGCAGCGGCTGAACGGCGATCTGGTCGCCTTCTGTGAAGGCCGCCACCCAGCCGGGAGCAAGGGTTGCATCGCGAAAGGCCGGCGTGGAGCGGTAAGTGCGAACCGCGATTGCAGCGCGAGGAGCAAGCCCGCTGCGGATCTCGGCCTCGGCCAGCGCGTGCGCCAGTGCCGGAAGAAACTCTCCATCTTCGGATGAACTGCTCTCCAGCGTGAAGCCTTGACCAGCAAACGTCTGCCATGCCGCGCCAGTTGTCACCTCTGCAATTGTTGCGCCGGGAAAGTACTGGGCAAGAATCTCGCGGTAGCCACGCCCCTCGCGGCCCATCTCCGCCGCGCCTGTCTGGCAAAGGCCCACGCCGTGGCCCGAGCCGCGACCGTGAAAGAGAAAGCTGTCGCCCTCTGCTGCAACCTCAAACCAATTGCTGCGAATCTGATTCCATCCTAGGGCGCGTCCCACGGCAAGGCGAAAATCCTCCGCTGGAATCTTTGTCGCACCCACCAGCAGCACCGTCGCGCGGCCCGACTCGCCGCGCTGAGCGACGCTCAGGCTCTTCCAGCCCGGAGCAGCCAGCCCCGACGCGGCCAGGGCCTGGGTCAGCTCCGCGCGTGAGAGTGTCGCCGACCACTCGCTCGATCCAACCCGCTGGCAATAAGGGTCGGGCCGCGAAACCAGCGAGCCCTTCGCAGTGTGCCCCCTCGGCCAAACCTCCTCGGCGGCTGCCGTCCGTCCACCGCAGTTCTGATGAAAATAAGCAGCAGCGCGGCTTCCGTTGCGCCACAAACTCTCTCCGGCAGTGGCCAGCGTGGCCGCATGAGCCTCAGGCGTCGTGCGCCAGTGCACCCACTGGCAATGGGTCGAGTCGCAAACGTCAAACCCCGTGTGCCCGTGAGAAGGCTGCAACGCAAAGCTGCGCGCCACCACAGCCAGCGCCTTGCGCGATTCGGGCGAATCCGCGGCCCCGCTCTCGGCGGCCACCGCAAGTTCCACGTAGCGCTCGACCGGCAGCGTAGCAGCCAGGACCAACGCGCCCGCGTGTGCCGTAATTCTGAGCGGATAGTCGAGCCTCAGCGATTCCCCATGGGCGGCAAGCCGATAACTGCCCGCAAGCAGCAGCACGGTCGAAAAGTGAGCTTGACCATGCTCGTCCGTCCAAGCCAGCCCCGCTTCTTTAATTCGAATCGTAATTGCCTTCAGCGGTTTGGCGCTGCACGTCTCGCATTGCCGGACCGTCGCACCTGCAAGCGGAGTAATGGTTGCATCGTGATCGTGCCACAGCGTCCACACTCCCACGCGAATCGTCGCGCGCGGAGCTGTCTGGCTCATCGCAGCGGCAGCCGCGATGAGCAGAAGCAACGCAAGCAGCTTGCCTCTCACGGCATCCTCAACGGCGAGCGCGCCAGTAAGTTTGCCGCAACCTGAGCCGCATCCGAGCCGTGCCCGGCGGGCACATAGACGGCTACTACGACCCGCGGTGACTCGGCTGGCGCAAGGCCCACGAACCAGCCGTGAGTGGCGCTGCCGCTCTCCGCGCTGGCAGTCCCGGTCTTGCCGGCAACCGGCACGCCGCCCAGCGCAGCCGCATCCGCCATGCCGAAGCTCGCCGACTCTGACAAGCCCGCGCGAACAATTCTCGCCGCCATCGTCTGCGGGTGCGTTGCCAACTCAATCGCCAGCGACCGGTACGCCTCCGCCAACTCCGGCAGCGTTACGCGAATCCCTTCCACGCCCAGCGCCGCAAGCTGAATCTCTTCTCTGTTGCGAGGCAGACGAAACTCCGCCACGCTCTCTCCTGCTCGCAGGCCCGTGGCAGCCAACAGGTTTCGTTCGCTCAGCGCCTTGCGCAGCTCCTCCGCGGTGAGCGTTCCGGCCAGCGCCGCAAAATAGGAGTTGCACGACCAGGTGAGCGCCTGCTCCGCATTCATGGGGTCCGCTGCCGGGTGGGAGCAGTTGAGCTGGTGGCTGCCAATTCGCATCACGCGGCTGCATGCAACCCTGCGCTGCGGATCCCAACGCCCGGACTCAAGCGCAAAGTAAAGAATCAGCGGCTTCAGTGTCGAGCCGGGTGTCGCCAGCGTGCGGCTCGCTTCGGTCATACGGGCTGACGCCAGCAGATCTCCCGATCCGATCTCCAGCACCACAACCCGCGCTCCTGGTGCTTTGCTTGCGGCCTGATCGACTGCGCTTTGCCAATGCGCTGTGGCATGCGTCTGGCCCTGCGCCTCACGATTCGCCTGCGCCCAGCCTGTCGATCCCGCAGTTGCCAGCCCCGCCAGCAATATCCCCGTTCGCTGCCACCATAACCGCATCTCTAAAGTATGAACCATGAGCAATAGGACGTTGCCATGATCTCGGATCGGCGGTTGCTGTGAGGATGTGGCCGACCGAGGAAGAACCGAAAATATTGTCTAAACCATTGAATCCGCTAGAGAACACTGAAAGGATTGGAGGCGCGGGCCGGGATCGAACCGGCGCATAAAGGTTTTGCAGACCTCTCCCTTACCACTTGGGTACCGCGCCTTGGCAGGGCTGCCCTAATTCATTCGCTCCATGCCGCCGTAGCCAACCCGGCTGGCGCCGGAGGGCGGAATGGAGCGGGAGACGAGATTTGAACTCGCGACCCTCGCCTTGGCAAGGCGATGCTCTACCACTGAGCTACTCCCGCAGGTTGCAAGATTGAGTATACCGGGGCCGCGAAATGAGGTCAAACCGCGGCGGTCGCCGGGGCGGCGCCAGGCAACGCCGCGCCGGAATTCGCCAGCGCCGCGCCTGAAATCGGCAAGGCAAAACCGGGCCGCGAACCTTTCTCCTCGCGCACGATCTCCCCGTCGCGCATATACAGAATCCGGCTGGCAATCGAGGCTGCCTCGGGATTGTGGGTAATCATCAGCGTGGTCTGGCCCAGCTCGCGGTTGGAGCGCAAGAGCATGTGCAGCACCGCATCCGAACTTTTGGTGTCCAGGTTGCCGGTGGGTTCATCGGCCAGCACGATGGCAGGGCGGGTAATCAGCGCCCGGGCGATGGCTACGCGCTGCTGCTCGCCGCCGCTCAGCTCAGACGGCCGGTGATGGAGCCGCCCCTGGATCGCCAACATCTCGCTCAGATGATCCAGATATCCCCGGTCAATCGGCTCCTTGCGGCCGCTCACCGAGTGGGCGATCTCGATATTGCCCATGGCCGAAAGCGTTGGCAGCAGGTTGAACTTCTGGAAGACAAATCCGATGCGGTGCTTGCGCAGCCGCGTGCGCTCGGCGTCGCTGAGCGAGGTAAAATCCACCCCGTCGATCACCACGCGGCCTTCTGTGGCCTGCGTCAGCCCGCCCAGCAGGTAAAACAGCGTGGACTTGCCCGAACCCGAAGGGCCGACAATGGAGACAAACTCCCCCGGCTCGACTGCAAACGAAACCCCGCGCACTGCGGTGACCTGGATTCGGCCCGCCGCGTAAACCTTGGTCAGGTTTTCGGCGAGAATGATCGGCAAAGATTTTTCGGGCTGCACAGTTGTTATTGTAAATGCGGCAACTCGCAGGTTCAGAGTTTGGGTAGTGTCTTAAATGTGCGTTGAGGGGATTTTGCGGGAAACGGAGGGATTTGGCGCGAAAGATAGGCGTCTTTATTCATTTCTGAGGTTGCTGTATTATGTGCGCATAGGGGGCTGCATGAGCGCAGGAATCGGAGCAGAGACGGCACATAAGGTCAAGAAGATGTGGGAGGCGGAAGCAGTTTGGACCGCTCAGAGGGACCGCGATGAGCGCGTACTGAGTAGCGAATGTGTTCCGTTCTTTGAAGCTGTGGCAATCCTTCTCAAAGAGAACGTAGCCTCGTTCAACTTCGAGTTGGGCCTTGAGGGCAATAATGAACTCACGTTCGTCTCGCACCCTGGCCTGATTGAACTCGGCAAAAGAACGAATCCGACTCTGTTACGCAAGGTTGTGCATCTCCAACCCAGCCAAGAGGTCATTATTCGCACAGACACTTCGATTTACTATCGCGTTGGGGTGAAACAGGAGAAGTGGAGATTCAATGTTGAGCATGGGGAACTGCTGCTCAATGGCAGGAATGTTCTGGAATGTGCCGATGCCCTCTTTGATGGGATCGCTGAGTCTTTTCGCTGATGGTCTTTACAGCCCAAGTTTCTTAATGTGCTTATCCTTCACTGTGTAGATTTTAAGTAGCTTTGCCCCGTCGAATGTCGCAATCAGGAATTCCCCTTTGCCAGAGCGAACCCGTTGCACGTCGGCCATAGAGAATCGGCTCACAAGTGAAGAGCAAGCTGCGCTGGCACCATAGCCGTTCTGCCATGCCTGAGCGAGCGGATTTTGCGAAACGGCCTCCGCTGTGAGTGTCCCGGCTTTATCGGAGAGCAGCACCACACGCGTGATTGTTTCGCAAACTGGTCCTGCCGGACTTCCATTGACGCATCCCTTGCTGAGTACAGTGAGCACTCTCTGCGTGTCGATCTCGGATGGGACGTACTGCATATATTGCTTTCTGGAATTCCGGGCCATGGCGTTGATCCATCCAACAGGGGTAAACACGGATTCGGACGGCATCTGCGCTTGGCATAGTGAGGGGGTAGTGAAACCACTATCTTCAATGTAGACGAACCCGGTATCGGGATTAGCGGCAATCGCCGCTGCAATCTCTTCTGAGGACAGATGATCGACCCGGCTAGACTGCCCAAATGACACAGAGCAGACGCCGAAAAGACACGTGAGCATAAGCAATAGAAGGTTTTTCATGGCAACCACCATATCACAAAATAATACTCAGAGTCTCTAGTGATTATGAGTATCAATTCTCGAAACTTCAGGAGTGGCGAAAAACATCCAAGCCGCTCTCGGAGCCCGTATCCGCCAATTGCGGAAGAATCGGGAATGGTCTCAAGAGGACTTGGCTGCGGCCAGCGACCTCCACTGGACGTACATCGGCCAAGTGGAGCGGGGAGAGCGGAACCTCACACTTCAAAGTCTGAGGGCTATCGCCAAAGCCCTCAACCTGAAAATGTCGGAGTTGCTTGCCGGAGTGGACTGAATCGCTATGCAATCAATTCCGCGATTGTCCAGATGTGATCGGTAATCCCGGCTTCCATCGCGGGCGTCACGCGAAGGCTGGAATGGACGCGGCAAAAGTTGTAGTAGCCGAACCAAAGCGCGTAGGCCGCTTCCAGGTTCTCCCACTTCTTCGAGAATCCGTTCGTGAGCCGGGTCATGCGGCGCATCCCCATGCGGACGCTGAGATTTTGCCGTTCGATGTGCGAAGTGCAAATCATGCTTCTAACGGGCCTCCCCATAATCTCGACTGGGACTGAATCCACAACCTCAGCCGGGCTGTAACGCTGCTCGCCGTCGCGGGACACGCCGTAGACCTTTATCAACTGTGCGAAGTCTACCCGGTCCCGGAGCAGCATCTTGACGGAGTTTACATAGGGGCTGAATCCGTCTGAGGTCAACTGGAAGCGATTCTCAGATGTAGCATAGGCCAACTTGCCGATGAAATCGTCTGTGGACTTGACCGTGCGCTTGCCCAGGTGCCAAGCGAGTACCAGTTTCGTGCTGCGCTCCATACCGATGAAACAATAGGCGTCTCCCAGTTCCGCGCCGTCCTCTTCGGACTTGTGGCCTTCCTTCTTGCCGACAAAGCCCCAGATTTCGTCAACCTCTACATCCTTGACGGGAACATTGACGATCCGCTGTGTCAAGAGCGTCTGGCAGCGGTCCCCGGCCTTAATAAGCAGGCTCATGATCGTGTTGCGGTCCAATTCGGTGATGCGCTCAGTAGAGCGGATGGAGTTGCCCTCTAAGAGCAGTCTCAGGGCCAAGACGGCCCGATCCTGGGGAATGTACATCGTGCCGAGCGTCCGCTCATGGCTTTCGGTGTAGGTTTTCTTGCAGATCGGGCAACGGAACCGGCGAAGTCCGTTCCGGTGTGTTCCGAATCTTTGACAATTGCGTTGGCAATCCTCGCAAGTCATTGTAGTGTCCGCCTTTGTATCGCTCATCATGGTTAAATAATACTGCTATCGCTAGTTGTTTGTCAAGCGAAAAGCGGCTATTTCCACAGATTATTTTGCCCCTTTCGGGGCAGACTGTTGGTGGTCCTCGATTACTCACTCTTCGGTTTTCCATTATCGCCCTCAACTGATTGCAGAATAAGGCGATAGTCTGAGGGGGTGTCTACGAGGGGAAAGCAGGAAAATATAGGGGGAATATGGGGGGAATTAGGGGAGAAATAGGGGGAACTAGGGGACCCTCACTGCCATTTTGGCGGGCGTGGCTCTTTTCTCTGCTCGGCAAGGCTCTTACCACTTAGAAGCACTTTGCGAAATGCTCTATCTGGCAGTGAGCCGTCTTTAATTTCGTATTTGAGCCACCTCTTCCACTCCCGGTAGTGCTGTTTGGCTGCCCAGCAGATGTCTAGGTTTTTGGCATCCGGGAATTTTTCCTTATACGAATCCCGCATTTTCTGGCGTGCCGTCTGCGGAGGTTCATTGATATTGGTCTCCCTTGGCTTCGCTCTCGCTGCAAGGTGCTCGGTGACCGTGCGTTCCAATTCGGGGAGGAATTGCTTCTCATATTGGCTCCATCCGGGTGGCAAACATTCGAGAATAGATTCTATTGACGTGCGCTTTACCTCGTTAACCCAATCCCCGCAGTGTCCTGGAAGTGTTTCGTAATAGGCGAGCTTTACATCGACTTCTGTCACAACGTAAGTCCGCAAAGCCTCAATTGCTCTTAGGTTGCTGGCAGTGCCCAAAAAGTTGAAAAGAGCCCTGCGCGCCAACCCCTCAACATCTTGGACTGCCCCAAGCATTTCAAGAGAGAGCGGCGGGAGTCGGGACTGCGATGGATTTGCGGACACACGCACCCTTGCACCGGAACGGTGAAGGGCTTACGATGAGGGTAACCAGCCGCACGTCGGAAGCCCCGGCCATCGCGCCGGGCTTTCGTTTTTGAGATGAACCATTCTATCGTTTGCGGGAGATGTTCTACTCGGCTTTTTCCCGGGGCCTGCCGCCGCCATGGGTCTTGCGTTGTGCGGCCATCTGGCGGTAATGCTCAGGGCCATGTCTGCGGGCTGTCGTAGAGCCGCCCTTGCGCCCCAGGATGGCCGCTGAGGTTGCCGGGGCGGATTGCTTGAGTAGATCGTCTGTGAGGGCCAGGGCAGCCGTCAGCAGCTCCCGGCAAGCTGCCGTCCGATTCTCCGGCAATTCAGGAGCGGTCGCGATAATCCTGTCGGCCTGGGAGAGCAGGTTCTTGAGCGTGGCGAGTCCTGTGCGATTCGATGGCATGTCTTGACGATAGGACGGACAGAAACAAAAAGCAACCGTTAGCTGTTTTCTGTCAACGCAGATTTCAGACACTACCGTTAGCTGTTTTCTGTCAACGCAGATTTCAGACACTACCAGAGTTTGCCGGTTTCCTGCCCATTTCCCCTCAAAAACCCTCAAAAATCAGCGAAATTCAGCCTTTTAAGTTTACTGATTCGTCAATAGGTAGAATGGCTAAGGTGTTTTATTTGTTTATGTTAGCCTGAGCCATGGCGTCCGAAAATCGCGATTTTAGGGGGAGGGGGGTGTGTGGTTGACAGTGGTCAGTGATCAGTGGTCAGGGGTCAGGGATCAGGGACTAGGGATCAGTGGTCAGTGGTCAGTGGTCAGTCAAGCCCCGCTCTACTGACTTCTTCGATTTTGCGCCAACGAAGGGTAATTATCGGCAAGGACTGGCCGTCCAGGCAGACGCCTCCCGTTGGTCGGCCAACTGCGGTGGGCAGACGCCTTCGGCGCGCTCAGGACAGGTTCTCCACCCCACGTACGAGGACCTGTTCCATTACCCCAGCGAGCATAAATCGCTCGCCGGGGACCCCGGCTTCCCACACCCCAGCGACCAAGACCTGTCGCCGGGGATCCCGTGTCCGTGTGGCCCCGGCTCTGAGGCATCGGACACTTCCGACAAGCCGACTTTCGGGGATGTATCTCGGCGAGAACCCCTATCACACTGAATATGCAACCGTTGTATCGATTGTGACAAGATTCCTGAGTTGAGGCAACCGTTTCCAGCAGGAGTCAGATTGGTCGGCCAACACTCTTTAATGCTGCCAGCAGAAGCTTGTAGGCACCGATAACATCGTCCACGCCGAAGGCGTGCGGGTCTATAAATCAACTGGCAACTGACGCATACCCAGTCATCCTATCGAGAGATGAGTCAGGGAAGAATCACCCGTTTTTGTCGCCCAGCCAGACGTACGGCGCGGCTTTTTTCGTCCACTGATTGGTTGGATAACGTCGCCGCATTAGTGCTCCAACCTCTTGGGCGATGGAGGTGACATGGTCGGAGTTCTGCTTATCATTTTCGGCTCCCCAGCCGTGATGGCAGCCGAAGCGGATCATGCGGAGCGTGAGGAAAAGGGCTTCAGGTACGTCAGAGTCGGAGGGATGCGCACGAGCGTAGTTGAGTACCCCAGAGCCCAGATTCTCGTCGGCGCTACCAAGGGCGAGGAGGGCTTTGGTTTCCTTCTCTCCGGTCGTGCGCATCTCTGGAGAGAGAAACGCAATGGACTTAAGGGGAATGGGCGCGCCGTTATCGCTGAAATTGGTCGTCCAGTTCCCGCACCACCAGTTGTCGGCGTAGCTTTCGACAAAGTCGTAGGACGCGGAGCGCTGCACGCCGCCATCCAGATACGGCCGGAGGCCGGGATTGCGGAGAATAGCCATCAGCGGATGGAAGCCGACGCCAACGCCGGCCTGCTGCTGCAGCTTCTGCGGGAGCAGCGGAAGCATTTGTGCGGCAATCACTTCGTTTTTGAGAAGCACACTGCGCACCCACACCATCATTGCAACCGATTGCCGCAGCTGTGTCGGAAGCGCCCCGGACTGAGCGGCTTGAGCGAGCGTGGCAAGCGGTGTCTCGTTGTTGAAGACGGCAGCAGCATCCTTGCTGAACTCGACAGGGCTGTTGTCTTTCTTGCAGTCGTACTTCCGCTTCGGATTCTTCATGACATCGAGGCACTCATCAATGGAGGAGTGCTCTTCGGATGTGCGCTCAAGGATCTTGCGCGGGGCATCTGCAAGCGCATCATTGAGGCTTGACGCGGTGCGCATGCGCAGGCCGGTGAAGAGGTTGATAGAGGATTCACTACCGATGGCTCGGACGCCGGGAAACGCCTTATCAAGTTCTGTGCGAGCCTCGGCCGAGTGGCCGGTGTCGATGAGCAGGCGCAGGCGATGGTAGGTAACCGTGGCCCATGCTGGCGAGGTGAGCTGAACGTGTCCTGCGCCTTCGATGAGCGCGGACGCCCCAGGATCCGAGGAGGAGGCCTTCATGATGGCCGCAGCAAGCCACGGCACATTGCCAGTGCGCTTCCATTCAGCGAAGGCATGCTTTCTTGCAGCTTCGGAGGGCGATTGGAAGGTTACGAGCCAATCAATCAGTTGCGAAGTAGAGCGCAGATCGGCGACATCGTGGAAGGCTTTTTCGAAGCCGGGAATCTTCTCATCGAAGGTGATCGGACGAAAGTGGTTCTTTGATCTGTCGATGTCAAAGTCGCTATCCCATGCATCTTCGCGAATAGCGCGCGAATCGAGTTTTCCGTTTAGATACCAGGTGAGATCTTCCAAATCCTGTTTGTAATTGGGATCAGTTTTCGGACCAGCGAGGTCGGCAGACATTTCGCGCAAGCGGACTTGCGGCTCGGTCCGAAGGCGTACGAGGTTAAGCAGACCCTGCACAGAGTTGGACGAGACGCCAGGCAGTTGTTCACCGCGCATGGATTCAAGCTCGCGCTGCGCCTGTTTCATCAGATCAGGGTCGAAGCTGGCCATGACATCGTCCGGGCCGTTCTTCGCTGTCAGAAAGGCTTCGCGGATAAGTGAGCGCGCCACCAGATAGCGGGCGATCCCTCGCCACGGCGAGGTTGCATCCTTCGCTATGGCCTGGAACGAAACGCACGCCAGACCGAATTGTGCGGAGTAGAACTGTGCGGCGGCGATCTGATATTCGCGATCCTGTCGGAGGAGGGCAGGGGCATTGGAAGGAGCAATGGTTGGTGATGACGGGTTAATCACGGGCCTGCCAGCCGGGTAGGAGATCGCATGACCGTTGGCACCACAATTGGAGAAGACGGCATCCTGACCCTTGATCCAGTCGGCCAGTTCGGGGCTGTGCGCTCCCCAGGTTTTTGCGCGGCTCTTCAGCGTGACGATGGCGGTGCGAAAGGCATCGGCCTGGCAGTTTTCGTAGCTGGCGGCAAGGAAGAAGCCTGAGCTGTAGATATTGCCGTACTCGGTGACAGGATGGAGATCGGGCTGAGGCGGTGCATACTGATTCCGCGTCCTGAGCCAGAGATCGGCGGGGCCAGGTGGTTCAGCGTACCGTGTGCCAGCAGTAGCCGCTTGCGCCTCGTTGGCATCTGCATCGTCGAAATCCCTAACCTCTTCGGCCAAGGAGAGCGTTGGGTGATACGCGCGCTGCTCTTCCGCGGTGAGGGTTCCCCCGATGAGGTAACGATAGGCCACCGAGAGGTCGGCACGAGGGTAGGTGGGCAGAAGTACGCCGAGTTTGCCCGCAGCGTAATCGGCGGGGTGGTCGGCGTGGAGGTTACGCACAAATACGTCGGGGAAGAAGTCGGGGCCGCAGGCCTGAACTTCCACGAACGGCAGAGCAATGGCGACTATCAACGGCGCGAGCGGCAAGAGCCGTCTCATGGCGAGGTCCTTTCGGCAAGATTGTTTTCGGTGATGAGCGGAAGATCTTCCCGCCAGCCGCGGTCGGGAAAAATATAGATGCGCTTGCCGGCCAGGGAGGCGGAATGCTGCTCCCGCGTGGAAATGCCGATGCTGCCCATACAAAGCGGTTCGCGGATTCGGAACTGCGGGAGATCGGGAGAAACGTAGTGGCGATCGGGTTCCATTCGGAAGAACATCGGTACGGCTTCGTCGATTGGGAGACCACCCAGCCAGTCGTCAGAGCTGCACCACGAGGCGAGCGCCGTGATGGAAAGCGGGAGTTCCGACGGCATACGGCGGCGGAGATCACGTAGCATTCTGACGTAGAAGGCCCGCTGGGAGCGTCGCGCGTCGAAGTCGACTTGTAAGGCGGCTACATTGGGGTCGGCAAGAGCGTCAAGGATGAGATCGGCAGCCGGCTCTTCAAGATCGGACCCAATAAATCCTGGGGCCTCGATGCGGACGACGGCGATGCGGGTAATGCCGGCTGGGTAAGCGAAGGACTGGCGGCGCGGGATGACGGTGGCGGTGTGGCCGAGGAGAATGGTGCGATCAAGGATTGCAATGGCGGTGGTGTGCGGGTCAAGGGTGCGGAGATCTTCAGGGCGTTCCCAGACCCAGAGCGTGCGAGCGGGAAGCAGGTTCATGCGACCGAGGGGCGGTATAAAGCTGGCTGCGTCGGGTTTGAGCGCGAGACAGAGGATACAGAGCGGGATAAAGCTCAAAGACTTCCGAAGTGGAATGAACATAGTGATGGCAAGCTCAAAGATGAACGGAATCGCGTACTTCGTCAAGAGCGCGTGAAGTGCGCGCATGCTCCAAACCTCTATCAGTTGAGGTCGGCACGAGAATTGGTCTCCCATGTCTCGACTCCAAGATTCGGAATCGCAACAACCACCAATCAGGACCTCTCAAATGACCGGTCTTATCTTAAGCTAAATCGCCGGGTAGTAAGCCAAGAAACTGCCCAAGAGCAATGCCAACCTTCTGAAACGAGGTTGCTGAACAGGGTAGGTCCTGTGAAACGCCCATCTGTCATGGAACGAGGCCGTTCAGGTCGTTGGCAAGCCGGAAAGTGGTTTTTGATCGCGCTTTGCCGCGTACCGGCCGGTCGATGGCTCCGGATAATGGCTTAAATCGACGAAACAATTGCGGCGAGTCAACCAGTATTGGCGGCTACGGATTCGCGAGCGGAACTCGCACCAGGATCGCATTGTCCACGCGCACAATCAGTCTGGAATATTTCTCCTTTCCCGCATTTCGCATGGCCTGGTAGCGGGGATTGAGCGACTCCACATCAACGCGCAAGGGCGCCTTGGGATCCCGTGGCACATCAAAAGTCACGCGGATGCCGGGCCGCCCATCGCCGTCCACGTCAACAACGTCGGATACGTGTTCCGGTAACGCGCTTACAGGACTCCAATCCAGTTGCACGAATGGCTTTTCATTCTGCAGCAGATGTGGAAAGACCGGGCGGTGAATGGCAATAGAATAGGCGCCCTTATCCACAACGCGCACCGTCGGTCCGCCGGAGTACACCTCATCCACGTGAAGGCCAAGAGTCGCAAACCCTTTTGTGAAAAGTCCAAACAGCAGAAAAGGCGTCAACAGAGCCGCAAGCACTGTGATTGCAGCCGCTGTGTAACCGAGTTTCGCACGCAGTTTCATAAGCGCCCTCTAAGCAAGAAAGTGCAGAATGGTGGCGAGTCCCTGAGCGATGATGCTGCCGCCGAAGACGATGGCCATGGCCCAGGCAGCATACAGAAACATGAGCCGCGCGCGCTCCGGCTTCCACGCGATCTCAGTTCCCTTGATATGCCAGACAACGGCCTGTCGCGGGCACGCATCCACGCACGCGCCGCACTTCATACAGGACATCAATGTCTCGCCGCGTGCGATGGATTCCTTCGACAGGGACATCGTCGGGCAGGCAGTCTGACAGAGTACGCAGGGCTGGCAGCGCGTCTGGTCAATCTTGATTTCAAAGATGCTCGTTTTGTTAAAGATGGACTGGAAGGCGCCAAACGGACAGAAGTAAGCACACTGCGTTCTCTTCTTTGTCAGCAATGGCAGCACAATCACCAGCGCTGCAAACAGCACGACAAAGATGGCGTTCTGCACCAAGCCAACCGTGTTCCGGGCAGCAACATACTCCGAGACGGCCTTGAAAGGGCAGAGCCACATGCAGTAAGCCGGCTCAAACAGTGCCAGCGACAGCAGCACCATGGCCAGCAGCACGGCCCATGGGCCATAGCGCCAGCGCGGGTCAATCTTGCGAATCTTCGCGCGCGGGGGGACTGCGGCCATCCCCTCTTCGATTCCCCCGAAGAAGCACGCATAGCTGCACCAGCCTTTGCCGATGACAAGCGTAATGGCCAGCCAAATGCCCACCATGGCGGCAATGCCCGAGCCGGACATGCCGCCGGCGGGCAAAATCGAACCGGGGAACACCAGCGTTCTGGTGAAGGCTGCCGGAAGAATGAGGAGCGGAATGGGCAAAAAGCAGAATGGAGTCCGGCCGGCAATCATCTCTTCGACCGGAATGCCCATGGTGCCGCGCATGGCGATGACGTTGTGAATAAAGCCAATCGGAAACAGAACCCCCAACGTCACGAAAAAATAGCGGCGCCAGCGATATGTACTCCCGGTCCGCATCATCATGAAGAACAGCGCAGTCATGAAGACCGCGGTAATCGCGCCGGCGATCAGCGACTGCCTGCCCGTGTTGCCGCCGGGGTGAAAGAACATGAGCAGCGACCAGACGACGATTGGCAAGGTCAACAGAATAGACCAGACGATGCTTCGCGGTGTCGCATGGGCATGCCGTGGTATGCAAGCCTTAGTGGCCATACGCTTTTCTCCCCATCAGCATGGCGATTCCCAAAGAGAGGTAATAGAGGGCAATGAGCACCATCGCCATCCGCGCGACCGTAATCACGGCCTGGTTGCGCGCTATGCAGCCCATGCCCACGAGCGGCACAAACCATACAGATGTTCCGGCAAAAAAAAAGGTAAAGAAGAGAAGCGCCTGAGCCACGCTGCCCAACTCGGCTGCCCTCACCCCGGCAGCCACAAAAGGAGGGCATAGGCTCAGGCCGGTCAGAAAACCCAACACTGCCGCACCGGCCACGCCACGATTTTTCACTACGCCAATGTTCACCAGTTTTGAACCCGAGCACGACGGGCCGCAAATGTGCCTGGCGGAATATGCGTACCAAAGCAGCATGCAAGCCAGTAACACATTGACCCCGCCCGTGAGTAGCACGCGTGGCGCTGGCGGCAGCGACACCAGTGCGCCAAGTTCCCATGCCACAATGGCAAACAGCAGATATCCCAGGAGCCGGGCTCCCAGGAAGGCGGAGAGATAGCGGGCATTAGGCATCAACCCCGCACGCTCAGTAAGCAAAGTTGGAACCAGCACGGGTCCGCAAGCAGCTATGCAGGCAGGCCCGGACGCCAATCCCAAGGCCAGCGCCTCGCCGAAAAGGAGTGACGCAACCATGCGCGGATAATCGTCTTCATCCAGTGCTCCGGTCTGTGACGGGTGACACGCGAAGATAGAGCGCCCCCCTTGCCATCCGCGGCCTCAACAGCGCGCTTTAGGAGCGGAGGAATTTTTTGGGCAGAGGAGTTTTTCCGCGGATTGGCAAGCCGGGCGAGTGCGTCAGGCGCGTGCGATGCGCGGGCTGCCGTGCCAGGGAGTGATGAGGCCGGCCAGCCAGCGGGTGAGCTTGCTGAAGCGGGAGCGGCGGGGCGGCGCGGAGCGAGCGGGCTTGGGCGGGGTTGGGACCGAGCGCAATTGGAGCAGGGTGTCCTTGACCATGGCCCGCAGGGACTCGGCCTCGAAGGTGCAGGAGCGCAGATAAGCCGAGACGGTAAGTCCGGCCTCGGCGGCGCGGCGGTGCAGTTGCGCGCACTCCGCCTGGCTCATGCGGATGGTGATACTGGCGTCCTTCAGATTGCGCTGGAAGGGCGTGGGGCGAAGGCGATTGGGTTCGCGCTCCGGGTTGGCGGTGGGATGCGGATTTGCGGCGGAGTGAGGCACCGGTGGCGGCGCTGCCGCCGAGGCAGCCGAAGAGGTTTCCTCAAAAGAGAATGGCGGCGGATAAGCGGGCTGGGTGAGCGACTGATCTGTGGGGCGGTAACGCGCGTGGGCGCGCAGGGCGCTCTCATAGCTGAGGGTTGCGACGTCGTCGGCCAGGCCGTCATCGTTCCATGCGTGCGAGGACTGCCACCCCGGTGATGAAGACCTGTCGCCGGGGCTTTGCGCGTGGGCGGCAAGCGCGGCGAGCAGGCCCGCAAAGCTGGGGGAGGTGGGGGAGGGTTGCTGCATGGGATGGAGCATACCGCGAGGGTGGACGGCAGGTGTGAGGAATTTCCCATGCGATGAGTGGACGAATTCCAGAAGAGGACGGATCGGTCGCCTGTCCTGAAATGAAACACACAGAAACACTCTGCGCGTGAAGAATCTCTGCCTCCAAAAACAGCGCGGAGATCCGAAGGGGTCAGGCGCAGGCGAGTTCGGCGAACTCGGGTTCGGGAAGCACGCGGCCGGGGAGTCTCAACAGTTGAGTGACAGCTTCGGCGCTCATGGGGCGGGCGAAGAGATAGCCCTGGCCATAGCGGCAGCCCATCTCGCGCAGCAGGCGGTATTGCTCGCGGGTTTCAATCCCCTCGGCCACCACGTCCATGCCCAGCACGCGAGCCAGTTCGATGATGGTGCGCACGATTTGCAGTGGCTGATCGCCCTCGGTCATGCGGCCCACGAAGGAGCGGTCAATCTTGAGGACGTCGAAGGGAAACGAATGCAGGTAACTGAGGGAGCTGTAGCCGGTGCCGAAGTCGTCCATCAGCAAGGAAACGCCCAGCCTGCGCAGGCTACCGAGCACTTCCAGGGCGATGCGCATGTTGGGAATAATGCTGGACTCGGTCATCTCCAGGCCGAGTTGGCGGCTGGAGATGCCGGATTGGACCAGGAGGGCCTCGACGTGGTCGGCCAGGCCCTCGCGCGAGAACTGACGGGCGGAGAGGTTGACGCCGACCCGCAGAGAGGCGTGGCGTGGATCCTCAAGGCACCACTTCTGAATTTGACCGCAGGCCTCGCCGAGTCCCCAGTCGCCGATGGGCAAGATGAGCCCGCTTTCTTCGGCCAGCGGAATGAAATCCATGGGCGGGATCAGTCCCCGCACGGGGTGGGCCCAGCGGATGAGGGCTTCAAGACCGACTATCCTGCGCGTGGCGAGGTCGATCTCCGGCTGGTAATAGAGCACGAACTGGTCATGGTCCAGGGCCTGGCGCAGGTCGGTCCTGCCTGGCCAGCTTTTGTTGGCGGTCTCGGAAGCGCGGGTGCGCCGCTGCCTATTCCCATTCGCGGTGAGAGTCTTGCGCAGCGTGCGCAGTTCCAACTGGCTGGAGACCATGTCTGCCAGGCTCTCCAGTGTGCGAATCGCTTCCGGATGCATCTGCTGGCTGGGTTTACTGCTGAAGACGGTTAAAACTCCGAGGATCCTTCCGTCGAAGGAGCGCACCGGAACGCTGGCGAAAGAAGCCTCATGGTAGCGTCTGAGGCGCGACGATAGCCGTTCGCGGTAAGGATGAATGGAGATGTCCGGGACAACCACAGGGCCGTCTTCTGCCAGCACCAGGTTGAAGATGGAGTCCTTGCGCGGCAGCTCGCGAACCTGAAGGCCCCAGCAGGACTTCATCCAGATGCGGCTCTCGTCGGCAAAGCCGAGCCGGGCCGAATCGGCGTGGAAGTACTCGGCAGCCAGGCGGGTGATGGCATCGTAGGCGGGCTCGGGCGGAGTGTCGAGAATCTCGGCAGAAATCAGCGCAACCAGCCGTGCTTCCTCCTGCTGCCGATCCACTCCCCCAATCTCAAATTCTGCTCGTGGCATCTTGACTCCTGGCCCGGTAACGCCCACGACAGCCTGGCTGCAGCTGGAGACAACAAACCGCAATGTGCCCGCTTGCTGTACAAAAGGCAAAAGACAGCTAGTTCTGTCCCACAATTGAGTCGCGGTTACAACTATTGAATGGTTCCTGATAAAGCCTGCCTCACAGGCTCCGCATCTTCCTTATCGGAAGGGGAACCCAGGTTCGTGAGGTTACCGCGGGTTTTTCGGGTGAGTACCGATCCCGCGCACGAGAGACTAATTTGCAGAGGCAGGCTGTGCCGTTTCCGTCCACAGAAATGTGAGTGCCGGCGGAGTGACTGGCGGCAATACTCAAGTGTAGATGGGGGCAGTCCGCGTAACGAAACCGGCCACAACACAGATTCCGCGCGGCAAATGGACGAGTCCCGGTAGAATCAACACCAGTGGCAGAATCGCCCTCAACCGAACCCTCCCTGCCGGCGCGATCCAGATGGGCGCGCGCCCTGGGGC
>JBAVYF010000525.1:0-5556 GCA_049698655.1 Occallatibacter sp.
TCAGCCCAACGACCTGGTGACCTTCTTCGATAACCACGACAATCCGCGCATCATGTCGCACGGAGCGGACCGGATGGCAGTCAAGCAAGCCATCAGCTTTCTGCTCACCTGTCGGGGCGTGCCGGTGGTCTATTACGGCGACGAGCAGTATCTCTTCAACGATACGGACAGCGGCGCAGTCCCATATAACCGCAACGGGATGACCAGCTTCGGCTCGACCGACGCCGTGCTGCTGATTCAGTATCTTGCCGCGCTGCGCGCGGCCAATCCCGCGGTGGCCTATGGAACCATGACTCAACGCTGGATCAACAACGATGTGTACATCTACGAGCGCCAACTGGGCACGAATGTCGTATTGGTGGCCATCAACAAGAACCCATCCACCGACCAGGCCATCTCCGGTCTCTATACTGATCTGGCGCCGGGGAGTTATGCGGACTATCTGGCCCAGACCATGGGCGGACTCGGAATCGCAGTCACCGGCACAGTGGGGGGCAATAACCCGGTAACTGACTTCACCCTGCCGCATCGCAGCGTTTCCATCTGGGTCTCGGCCGGCAGCGTGCCGCCCTCGATCGGCAGCGTGACTCCGCGCGTCGCCAATCCAGGAGCAGCGGTGACCATCAGCGGTGCAGGGTTTGGCGCGACGGCAGGAACAGTGAACTTTACCATTGGCTCCACAACCTTGGCGGCAACCGTGACCAACTGGAGTAATGGACAGATCACAGTGACGGTCCCGGCACTTGCGGCTGGCGCAGCCACAGTAACCGTGACTAAAGGGACGACAACCTCCAACGCAGCGCCGTTTACGGTGAACACGTCGACATTAATTCCAGTCAACTTCAGTGTCAGTAACACTCCGGCGCTGGCCAGCACGGATGTCATCATGCTCACCGGGAACGTGGCGGAGCTGGGCAACGGGGCGACCACATGGAATGGCGCCATCGGGCCGGTTACAATCCCGGCCACTGGCAGCGCACTACAAACCGTCTCCGTGCCGGCTGGAGCCACGGTGCAGTTCAACTTTTTCGTTCTGCACAGTGACGGATCGATCACCTCTGAGGGCGTGGAGCACAGCTATACCGTTCCCGTTACAGGGGTGGGTGCAGCGGCCGTGACCTGGTAACACTGGGAGTCACAGAGTACGTTCCATAAAAGCACCTTTCTTTCCGGAAAATTTGAACAGGTTAGAAATGGCAAGATCAGGAGCGCCGTGCCACCGGTCCTTTTGCGGGCGCAACTTATCCAGGCGGCGCTGGGGCACCGCAGGGAAGTCAGGAGTAAACTGTTAAAATATTGAGGAAAGGCAACTTCCTGTTCTATCTTCGTTTACACAATAGCCTATGCCGGAGAGGCAGACTGGTGATGAACATTTCTAACCACAATTGTGCAGAGCTTGTCTTTCTTGCCATGGGAGCCGCATTATAGGCTCCGCTGACCGGGGCGCAAAGTCAGCCTGAAACTTATTCAGCCATTGTCCAGACACATCCCATGCCGAACGGCATCGTCTGGCCGGGTTTTCGCGCGCAACGCCATCCGCCCAGGTAATGTTAACAGGCCTTAACTGAGCGCTATTGCAGAATCTCCGTCAGGGGAAACTTGGAAATATCCACTGTTACCTGCGAAGTGAGTTGATTGATGAGGCGAAACACGTCGCGGTTCCAGTATTGGTTATCCGTGACGTCAGGGTTTTTCTTGTCGGCAATGCGATAATTCGTTCCCCTGTAGTTCACCTGGACAATGGGCTGAATGTCCTGATCCCCGGACATCCCTGTCAAGCGCAACAACGGAATCCGCTCAATGGCCGGGACGGCATCCATGAATTTAGGCAGATCTTGCACCTGTAGCTCCGGCGGAAGGTAGCGGCTATTGGGAATGGCGGGGTTGGTGCGCGCGAGTGTGTCATAGGGAACCTGCTCCTGAGCGGCAGCCGCCATCAGCCCCATCAAAGAACGCATAATCAGATGGGCCGATATTTTTGACGTTCCGGAAGTTGAGTTGCACGAGTCCTGTTGATTTATGTTTCCCTCGATGGAAAAACCATCGGCGAGACTCATAAGGATTGCGTCAAGCGCAGGCCCCTGCTGGAGCTCCTTCATATCGGGGTCGTTTAGTATATCCCTTTTAATTTTCGCAATGTCAGGAACGGGTTTTGCGCCTGCGAAATTAAGAGGATAGAGGGAGAAAACGGGCGTAAACACTTTCTCCCCTAAAAGCCATTTGGCGCCCACATGTTCCCAAACGGCGCTTTTTTGCGAGGCGGTCACGATATCCTGTGCTTTTGGAGCGCTGGTTACGTTGTCGTCCAATCCAGAATTGCTGTCAAAGGGCACGAAAGTGTTTGTGCCCCGAAGTAGCAGGTAGCCGTGCTTCTGCAGCCAGTACACGACCGCGTTGATCCTGAGAAAGGTTACATAGCTGGAGAGCATGTCCGGGTCGCGAAGATAATCGGCGTCAGTGGTGCTGTCCGCTTTGAGATACACCGCCGGGGGCACATTGCGAAGCGTTTCGACAGTACAGCTATGCGCGGAAACTCTGGTAAGTTCAATTCGATCTACCATCAGGCGGACGAGTTGATCCGCTCGCCAACCCTGTTGGTACAGGATGTAGAAGGTTTCCGCTGGAACTGGCTTTAACAGAAGCTGCGCGTTTGTTTCGTCATTGACCGGGATAAATGTGAAAATTGGATCGTTCTCGTAGGTTGCAACAGGGGTGCCCCCGCCGGTGGGCCCGCCAATATTCGGATTGGTGGACTGGAGCGCATACGAGGCGTTCCCTGTCAGGGAGGCTATCATCTTATAGCTGTCCGTAATCGAGCCGATCTTGAAGAAATAGGTAGGATCACGGTTTTGGAGCCGCGCCAGATTCAAGAGCATCTCTCGATTCGAGGTTTCCGCATAGGATCTTTCAAAGCCAGTGAAGTCAATCTTCAGACGCTTTGCCGCACATCCGGTCAAACCGAGACATAGGAGGCCGATGAAAGACAGTACCAGATAGGTTTCCCTCCGCTTAACCGGCCGAAAGAGCCTTGCTTTCTGGGGCACGATGCAGTCTAGCAATCTTGATCTCATATCGACTCCCGTGAGACGCAATTAACCACCCTGCGGGGAAGACCAAAGTATAGGGCAAATGTATACAAAAAGGCAAGTGTCAAGTGTCTTCCGCGCCGAGCGACACCGTAACGGGCCGTTTTGGACATTTTCCATGCTTCCCGCATTCAATCCTGTCGTAGTAACAGTCTGCGTACTTTATGAGTTGAGTAATGCAGGCTATTCGATTTTTGGGGATGGAAGCAATTATGTTAGCCGGACCCGGCAGGGCAACTTGTGGTATATTGACTCGTAATCGGAAAAGCTGGATGGAATTGCGAGTTGAACGAATGGCGCACACGGTATTCATTTGCCACTCATCGAACGATAAGCAGGTTGCGGATGCCGCCTGCGCCGCGCTTGAAGCGCAGCGCATTCCATGCTGGATTGCGCCTCGCGACATCCTGGCCGGCGAAGAGTACGGGAAAGCCATCGTCGATGCACTTGCCTCCTGCCAGATTGTGCTGCTGATCTTCTCCGGCCATGCCAATGACTCTCCGCAGGTTCGGCGGGAGATTGAGCGGGCCGTTAGCAAGGGAAAGATCATCGTCCCCTTTCGCATTGAAGACGTCATGCCCTCCGACGCCATGGAGTTTGCGCTCAGCAATACGCATTGGCTGAATGCGCTGACCCCTCCATTGGAGCGCTATCTTTTACAGCTGTGCGATACGATTTCACGGCTGATGCAAAAGCACATAGACGCTGAACCGCCGTTATGGAGGCCGCAGGAGCCGGTCAAAGAGACCGTTGTAAAACCGGAGCCGATTGCGAAATCGGCTAAGGTAAGCCCAGAGCCGGTCAATGAAGATGTCAAGCCGAGGACGCGTGCGCCATGGTGGAAGAAGCGCTCTGCAATAGCGGGTGCGGCGCTGGTCAGTATTCTCATTGTCGTCACCCTATCTATTTCCTTCCATCGGATCAGGCAAACAGGCCCAGCGCGATCAAACCCAGATGGAGCCCAGCCATCCATCCAGCCAGCCTCGACGCCTGTAAATAATCCGGGTACATCGACGACACAGGTCACGTTGTTGCACACCCTGCAAAGCCACACCGATGAAGTCCAATCTGTATCTTTCAGCCCGGACGGCCGCACTCTGGCATCGGGGAGCAACGACAGAACCCTCAAGTTGTGGGATGTGGCCAGCGGACAACTGTTGCGCACTCTGCAAAGCCACGGCAACTGGGTCTTTGTCGTAGCCTTTAGCCCGGATGGCCGCACTCTGGCATCGGCAGGCTTGGACAAAACCATCAAGCTTTGGGATGTGGCCAGCGGACAGTTTTTACACACGTTGCAAGGCCATGCCGGTTATGTCACTTCTCTAGCCTTCAGCCCGGATGGCCGCACTCTGGCATCGGGAAGCGCGGACAAAACTATCAAGCTGTGGGAAGTGGCCAGCGGACAACTGTTGCGCACGCTGCAAAGTCATACCGATGCTGTCTGGTCCGTAGCCTTCAGTCCTGATGGTCGCACAATGGCATGGGGAGGCAAGGACGGCACCATCAGGCTATGGGAAGTGGCCAGCAGACAACTGCTGCGCACCCTGCAAGGCCATACAAATCTAGTAAGTTATCTGGCCTTCAGCCCCGATGGCCGCACTCTGGCATCGGGGAGCGCGGACAAAACCATCAAGCTGTGGGAAGTGGCCAGCGGACAACTGTTGCACACTCTGCAAGGCCACACGGATAGCATCAATTCCATAGCCTTAAGCCCCGATGGCCGCACTCTGGCGTCGGGGAGCGCGGACAAAACCATCAAGCTGTGGGATGTGGCCGGCGGACAACTGTTGCGCACCCTGCAAGGCCACACCGGCGGCGTCACCTCCGTAGCCTTTAGCCCCGACGGCCGCACCTTGGCATCGGGGAGCAGCGACCACACCATCAAGCTGTGGGACGTGGCCGGCGTGAACAAATAGCGTCCCGACGGTCGGACGCATCTATCCTTCTAAATGGAATGGCACCTGGATGGAGGGATTGTCGCAGACATTCCTGTTCAGGGCGGCAATGACCCGGTCCCACTGTCTCTGCATCTGGAGAAAGAAGCGCCGCTTGCCTTCTGTCCCCTATATCAGATGCTCGATTCGCACGTGTTCTTGCGCATATGCGCGGCCTATCTCCCGCAATGACGGCACGGCGCGGACCGCATCGAGCTCGGCAAGTTGCGGGTTCCCGCGGAGTAACTCTTCGGCTTCGCGTCCCATGTAGGATTTGTTGTAGCGGACGTAGCTGAACCAACTCCGCCCCTGCAGCGGGGATCCTTCCAGATTGCCGATCTCCGAATCCAGTGCTTCGCCGTGGATGCATTGGCCTAGGCACCGGCACAGGTAGTCCTGCTCGAGTGCTATTCCCTGCATCAGCGCAGCGGGAATTCGAGGGGCGTTGTATCCAACCCACATGCGGCGCACATTCACGTCCGCATGGGCCAGAGAAAAGCGCATCGTGCCCACGGAAATCACTCTAATCTTGTCCG
>JBAVYF010000526.1:0-1512 GCA_049698655.1 Occallatibacter sp.
TCCTGAGTCCGCTCTTTCTGCGAGATGAACTGGATGTCGTCGATCAGCAGCACGTCCACGGAGCGAAAACGGTCGCGAAAGCTGGTCATGCGGTCATTGCGTATCGAGGTAATCAACTCGTTGGTGAACTTTTCCGCGGAGACATAGCAGATGTTCGTGGTAGGCTGGCGGCGCTTCACCTCGTGGCCGATGGCGTGCATCAGGTGGGTCTTGCCCATGCCGACTCCACCATAGAGGAAGAGCGGATTGTAGGCCTTCGAGGGCCGCTCGGCCACCGCCAGAGAAGCGGCGCGGGCAAACTGGTTGCCGTTGCCGATGACGAACGCGTCGAAGGTGTAACGCTGGTTCAGTTGCGCCGCGGTCGACCAGTCGAAGCGCGCCTGCTCCGGGGAGCGCGGCGCCGGGGCGGGAGCCGAGGGAGCATGCGCGGGAACCGGCCCGAAGCCGCCGTCCTTGCGCTGCGGCGGAATCGAGGGATCCTCCTCGGCGGTCACGAAACACACGTCGTCCAGCTCCAGCCCCTGCTGCTCGATGGCTTCCTGAATCAGATCGCCATACCTGTCTCCCAGGTTTTGAAACTGCGGCGAGGGCACGCGCACATACAGCGTGCGGTTGACGATATGGCTGTATCGAGTGGGCTTCAGCCAGGTCTCGAAGGGCTGGCGAATCACCTTCATCTCTAGAGCCGATAGAATCTGGAGCCAGGGGTTGAGAGCCGTCGCCGGCGAAATTGAGAATGCCATCGTGCTGATCCTTGCTTATTCAGCCTGTTCATTTCCAGGCCTGTTCATAGTTCAAACTAGGGATACGGCTCCTTGTGGGCGTAAGGCCTGGGGCCTTGCGTCCAATTTTGCCGCTGGTCGGCCCCGCATCTCGATCTCGGGGCGTCGTATAAAACTGGTTCCTTGGGACGCTGAGAAATTTTCCTGAACGGTCCCAAGAGTAGCACATCTTTGCGTTCCTGCAATCAAACTTTCACATAACTTTTTTGCTGTCTTCTTCAGTTGCACCATTGCTGGTGAAACTCGCCGCAATGGTTACCAGAATGTCCGCCGAATGCCTGTCGATGTCGCACTCATCGTGGCCGTCCAAGAGTATTTTAACGGAGAGTGGAAGGTTGTGGGCGCCCCATTCTCGCCTGTCATTCTGAGCGAAGCGCAGCGGAGCCGGGGTCCCCGGCGCACGATTCTTGTGCGCTGGGGTGAGGAGTCGAAGACCTTGCACTGAGCGAAGTCGAGGTGAACCTGCATTTTGTTTTCTTGCGGCCAGAGCCTGTCCTGAGCGTATCCGAAGGGGTGGAATGGTGCGCAAATTTGCCCCTCGGCGCGCTTCCCGCTGGATTCCTGGCCCAACCTGCGATACACTTAGTACTTGCCGTCAAGGCACAGATTTTATTCAGGAACCTGGAGCGCATTTTTATGCCCAAGCGCACTTTTCAACCCAATCGCCGCAAACGCGTGAAGACACACGGCTTCCGCGCGCGCATGAAGACCAAGGCCGGCGCAGCCGTCC
>JBAVYF010000527.1:0-3794 GCA_049698655.1 Occallatibacter sp.
GTACGGGGTGGTACACGGAATTTATTCTTGCTCACTCTCAAACTCACTATGCAGCCGCGACCGTTGCTGACAATGTGCAATATAGCTTAGGGGAATACTGGCTTCTTCATGATCAAGGCACGATAAAGTCTTATGATTTGACATACGGTGGGCCACCCTATGGGGCGACATTCGAAAACTGGCTGAAGTATTCCGTTTCATTCAATCTGGATAAGATTCACACGCCTTTGCTTATGGAAGAAATGGGCAATGGCGCACAATATAGCGATATTAATGCGCCTCCGATCGGCCTGGCAGCGAGCTTCGAGGTGTTCACGGGATTGAATCGGCTCAATCGACCTGTGGAGTTGTACTACTACCCGAACGAGAGCCATACTCCGGACCACCCACAAGCCAGGCTTGCTACCTTGCAGCGCAACCTCGACTGGTACCGATTCTGGCTGCAAGGATATGAGCGGCCCAATCCGGAAGACCCGGGTCAGTACAAGCGCTGGGAGCACCTGCGAGAATTGCAGAATGCCGAGAACAATGCTGCCGAAAATGTCAACTTGCCGAGGTCACAGTAGAAAGTCACTACCATATACTGAACAAACGCCGTGGAATTACTCTATGGTAGGATGTGACGAAGAGATGTTTACAACCTCCATGGAGACCAATTGCATGAACAGCATTACTGTGGAACCAGAGACCCCGCTAAGGAGGCTGTGTGAATCAGACCTCTAGCTTACCGTCTTTCCGCTTTGCGGAGGTAGTCTGTTCAGTCCTACTAATTTTTGTCTGCAGATTTTCTGCGGCGTCTGCTCAAACGATGTCTTCCGAATCGGCGAAGACTCCAGCCGCAGCTCGGGTCGGAAACCAGACTCCGAAGCGCGTTGCAGGCTATTTGCATGGCTCGGAGCCAAATTTCCTGTTGCTGCTCCCGCCCTATCCGGCACTCGGTACAAAGCAGGACAAGATCGATGTCGCAGTATTTCGGCATATGCAAGTGTCTGATCGATCAGTTCGCTGGAAACTGGCACAGGCCGATGACCAGATGACCTATGCCAGGTTCTCTGGGGTACTGGGCGTCGATCTTAACGCGGCCATGCTCCCCATTGTGATGCATCTTCTGAGGCGCATGGAACGGGATGTTCTGGACACTACTTTTGATGCCAAACCTTACTTCGACCGCCCACGGCCTTTCCAACGTTTTGCTGTTAAGCACGTATGCGGTGCCGATGCGCCTCCTAAGCCGGAGACTGATCCGAAAGGAGGCTCTTCAGCCTCCTCCTATCCTTCTGGACACGCTGCCTTTGGGTGGGGCCTTGCCCTCACCTTAGCGGAGGTAGCTCCGGATCACGCTCAGGCAATCCTGTCTCGCGGACGCGAATATGGCGAAAGTAGGGTAGTCTGCGCAGTCCACTATCCAAGCGACGTTGCAGCGGGTGAGATCGTCGCAACAGCAGTCGTCGAACGACTACATGCTATTCCTGAATTCGCGCGTGATTTGGTCTGCGCGCAGCAGGAGTATCGTGCTGCGATCCAGCCAAGTATGCAGCTCAACCCGGAGTGCAGTGCTATGGAAAAGTCATTCAGTAGTGTCCAGCGCTCAGAATAACCTTGGGACCCAAAAGCAACACCTGCGAGGCAAAATTCTGCTAACTTTTTCTTTACAAAAGAAGTCTTTTGAGGTAAGGTAACTACTAAGATGCAAACTGAATCGCGCCAGTCCTTTAGCTTTACCTACCGCTACTGGTATCCAGTAGCGGCTCTGGCGGCGTGCGCGCATCTCCGATCCTGATTCTCTGATCTAAAAGCGCATTCACCACCAAGGGCCGCGACCAAAATCGCGGCCCTTTTGCTTTTCTAGCACATTTCAAGGAGACCAATCGCATGAGCACCGTTACCGTGGAACTAGGGACCCAGCCAGCAGCAATCAACGGATTGCCTCAGCCAAAGAGCTCCCTTCCCGCTCTCAGCCTCGTGGCCAGTTCGAGCAAACGACGACGAACGGTGGTCCGAGTGGGAGATGTCGAGATCGGCGCCGGTCGGCCGGTCGTAATAGCCGGACCCTGTTCCGTTGAATCGTTTGAACAGACCCGAGCGACTGCGGAGGCAGTCAAATTTGCCGGAGCCTCGATCCTGCGCGGCGGAGCCTATAAGCCACGAACTTCTCCGTATGACTTTCAGGGGCTGGGCGTGGAGGGATTGAAAATACTGCAGCAGGTTCGCAAGGAAACGGGACTGCCAGTAGTGTCGGAAGTACTGAGCACCGACGATATTGAAATCGTTGCGGAACATGTCGACATGGTCCAGGTAGGCGCCCGCAATATGCAGAACTTCGCGCTGCTCCGCCGCCTCGGTCAGCTTAGGAAGCCCATCCTGCTGAAGCGCAGCCCGGCAGCCACAGTGAAGGAATGGCTGCTCGCAGCTGAATATCTGCTGGCAGGCGGCAATGACCAGGTAGTGCTCTGCGAGCGCGGTATTCGCTCCTTCGATCCTGATCTTCGCAATACTCTCGATCTCGCCGGCATGGCGCTGGCCCGGCAGCTCACTCATCTGCCGGTCATTGCCGATCCCTCCCACGCGACCGGCAGACGGGATCTCATTCCAGCGATGTCCCGAGCAGCACTGGCGGCGGGCGCGGACGGGCTTATTGTCGAGGTGCATCCAGACCCTGCCAATGCTCTGTCGGACGGCTCTCAGTCCATGGATTTTCCTGGATTCGTTTGCCTGATGGAGGCGCTTCGATGGCAGGCATAGCGACAGCCCACCTGCAACTGGCGGCAGCGAGGCGGAGAATTGATCGGCTGGATCGCGAGATCGTCTGGCTGCTGAATGAACGGGCCAAGGCGGCCGTGGACGTGGGCATTGCGAAGCGCGATCTTGCCCTGCCGGTTAGCTGCCCTGAACGGGAGGCCGCAGTGCTCAGAAACATCAAGCAAGCCAATCTGGGGCCGCTGGCGGATGAACAGCTGGCTCGCATTTACCGCCAAGTGACAAGCTCCATGCACGGTTTGCAAATGCGCCTTCGGTGAAATGCTTGGCCACCTTGATTTGGGCAGCTGTTCTACATTGGATATGGATCTGCCGGCATCAGGGAAATGCTGTTCCCTGATACGTGGGTGATAATTCCCTGTTCGGTGCGGCGTTAGAATCGAGTATGAAGGGCAAGAACTCGCCTAGATTCAGCACTATAGAGAAATCCCCCCGCGGATTCCTTGGCGGAATTCGTGAATTTCCCTGTATTTTTCCCTGTTAGCAGGGAATTGGCCAGAGAAGGGTTCGCTGGAGACTGCACCCACCGCCACGCAGTCAACTTATTTAGAATCAATAACTTAGACGTAGATAATCTCCCCGATTTCCGGGCTAATTCCGCACAAATCTTCCACCAGAGAATTTCTCTCCGAGTGGCTAATCTCACTTTGAATCACCCTTTTCTCTAGTCGACCAGTGAGCAGTGGAGCTTTTAATCCATCCCTTTTCCACGTCAGGGATCGACCGCTCTCGATGGTCCAGAGTCTGTTACGAAGACTTCGCTGTAAGCTCCACTGCAGAGAAATATTCCCCTTATAAGTATTTTAATTTCAATGGTTTGCAAATGCGCCTTCGATGAAATGCTTGGCCACTCTGATTTGGGCAGCTGTTCTACATGGGATCTGAACCTGCCGGCATCAGGGAAATGCTTTTCCCTGATATATGAGTGATAATTCCCTGTTCGGTACAACTCAAGAATGCAGGCTGTGTGGCAGGAACTAGCTGTGGCTCGCCAAAATAGTGATCTGCTGTCGAATCAAGCAGATCACTATTTTGGC
>JBAVYF010000528.1:0-3682 GCA_049698655.1 Occallatibacter sp.
CGAATTCCCTCCGCGGTCAGGTCGCTGGTCGAGGTCGAGGCCGACCGCTTGCCCAGAAACACGCGCAGACCCAGACCGCGCGAGCCGGACTCCTTCAGCGTCTCCACCTGGCCCATGCGCACGTTCACGCTGAATTCGTCGCCCTCGCGCGCCACAGCCTCGGCGTCCGTCGCGCCGGCTTTCATGGCCTGTGCCACCACATCGGCAGCCAGGGATTCAAGATCGAGATTCGTCGGATCGCAGGAAGCGGCAACTTCGGGCATGGGTCAACACTACGTGGATTCAAGCTACCCGCGCAACCGGGGCATTCTCAAGCGTTCTTGCAGCCTACTCCAGAGGCTCGATAGTTCGCCGGGTAACGGGCGAGGATAAAACGAGCATTGTGGTGGTAGTGACATAGGGCATGAACTTCTTGATGGTACTTTCCAGGGCCTTCGACGTGGGTACACAGACTTTGAGCAGGAATGTGTCCTCTCCTGCGATGTGGTGACATTCAAAGACCTCTGGCATCTCGCGGGCCACGGCGATAACGTGAGAAATCGCGTCGCCGATGACGCGGACGCGAATGAAGGCGCTAACGGGCAGTCCGATCTTTTGGCGATCGATTTCGACACGGTATCCGGTGATAATTCCTGCCTCTTCCATGCGGTGGACCCGCTCGATGACGGCAGGTGTCGACAGGCCTACTCGCCGGCCCAGTTCAGAAAAGTGGATGCGAGCGTCTTCCTGGAGCTCGGCCAGAATGCGCCAGCCGATGGAATCCAGGAGTTTAGTAATTTCTAAAGTGTCTGCCATCTGCAACCTAACAGTATTCCGAAGATACCCAAAAGTACCATATAAATCGTATTCCTATCTGTTGCTCGCCTCAAGTAGATTTCACTAGAGTGTGTCCGTAGCCTTGAAACTCGGCTATTTGGAATATCGCTTGCCGGTAGAACCGGTGCTTAGGAGCTTTCGTCATCATGCCAACATCTATGCAGTACGAACTTCGTCTGGCTCGCCGCATGGCGCGGCTGGGCACCGAAACGGCCTTTGAAGTCCTGAATAAGGCCAAGGCGCTCGAGCGCCAGGGCAGGAGCATCATTCACCTGGAAATCGGAGAACCTGATTTCGACACGCCCTCCAATGTTGTGGAAGCCGCAGTCGACGCGCTGCGCAAGGGTTGGACCCACTACGGTCCCTCCGCCGGACTGCCCGAACTGCGCCAGGCCATCGCCGAATATATCAGCCGCACCCGCGCAATCAAGGTATCCCCGGATGAAGTGGTAGTCGTGCCGGGCGGAAAGCCCATCATGTTTTACGCCATCCTGGCGCTGATCGACGAAGGCGATGAGGTCATCTATCCCAACCCGGGTTTCCCTATCTACGAGTCAATGATCAACTACATGGGCGGCAAGGCCGTTCCCATCCAACTTCGCGAGGAGCGCGATTTCACGCTGGATGTGAACGAGCTGCCCGCGCTGATCACCGATCGCACCAAGCTCATCATTTTTAATTCTCCGCAGAACCCCACCGGCGGCGTCATGCCGCGCAAAGACATCGAACAGGTGGCCAAAATCATCGGCGACCGCAATATACTCGTGCTCTCGGACGAAATCTACAGCCGCCTGCTCTTTGAGGGCGAACACTTCTCCATTGCGACCCTACCCGGCATGAGAGAGCGCACGATTATTCTCGACGGCTTCTCCAAGACCTACGCGATGACCGGCTGGCGCATGGGCTACGGCGTCATGCGCGCGGATCTGGCCACGCACATCACCCGCCTGATGACCAACTCTAACTCTTGCACCGCCAGCTTCACCCAGATCGCCGGCATCGAGGCGCTGCGCGGAGATCAGAGCGCCGTCGAGCACATGTGCGCCGAGTTCAAGAAGCGCAGTGAAATGTTCGTCGCCGGGTTGAACAAGATCAATGGCTTTTCCTGCCGCCAGCCCAAGGGCGCCTTCTACGTCTTTCCCAACATTACGATGACGGGATGGAAGTCCAAGCCCTTGGCTGACGCGCTGCTCGATCAGGCCGGCGTGGCGGCGCTTTCCGGCACCGCCTTCGGCGAGTTCGGTGAAGGCTATCTGCGCTTTAGCGTGGCCAATTCGCTCGAAAACCTGCAACAGGCGCTCGAACGCCTCGACAAGTGGACAAAGCAGAACCTCTAGGAGAAGGCCATGGCCCTCAAGGATTCATCCACCGGGAAAGTAATCCGGGATTATTCGATTGACCAGCTCAAGGAAGCCGCCAACCTGATGCGCGGCTATGATCTGGTGACGCTCTGCGCGGCCGGTTCGGGCCACTCCGGCGGCACACTCTCAATCATGGACATTACCGCCGCCCTCTACCTCCATGTTGCCCAACACGATCCCAAAAATCCCACCTGGCCCGATCGCGACCGCATCATCTGGTCCGCCGGCCACAAGGCTCCGGCCCTCTATCTCGGATTGGCCTTCGCTGGCTTCTGCGACGTCAACGACGTGGTGACCTTGCGCAAGCTCCACTCGCGCTTTCAGGGCCACCCGCATTGGTCCAAACTACCCGGCGTCGAGGTCTCCTCGGGATCGCTTGGACAGGGCCTCAGTATTGCCGTCGGCATGGCTCTGGCCGCCAGGCTTAACGAGAAGAATCACAAAATCTTCTGTCTGATGGGCGACGGCGAACAGCAGGAGGGCCAGGTCTGGGAAGCCGCCATGGAAGCCGGTCACTTCAAGCTGGACAACATCATCGCCGTCATCGACGTCAATCGCCTGCAGATTGACGGCTGGGTGAAGGACGTGATGCAGGTCGAGCCGCTGGACGCCAAGTATGCCGCCTTTGGCTGGGAGGTGCTGCGTGTTGACGGCCACGACATGAAGCAACTGGTCGAGGCCTTCGACAAGGCCAAAACGATCGTGGGCAAGCCGGTGGTCATCCTCGCCGACACCATCAAGGGTAAGGGCGTCAGTTTTATGGAGAACGTGGCCGGCTGGCACGGCAAGACGCCAAACCGCGAGGAACTGGACGCGTCGCTGAAGGAGCTGGGACTGACCGAGCGCATTCCGGTGGAGATGTTGCTGGATAAGGCGAAGAGCTACCAGGCGGAGATGGACCGCGAGTTGGATGCCAAAATGCCCAAATTCTCCCGCGACTTCTGGTGGAATGCCAGCGACGCCATGAAGGTCAAGATGGAGCCCACCCGCAAGGGCTTCGGCCAGTCGCTGGCGGAAAACGGCGACGATGAGCGCATTGTTTGCCTGGGACTGGACATCTCCGGCTCCATCACCATCAGCGATTTCTACGCCGGCAAGCCCGAGCGCAAGAAGCGCTGGATGAGCCTGGGAATCGCCGAGCAGTCGGCCACGGCGGCAGCCGTGGGATTTGCCAGGGAAGGCAAGCTGCCGGTGATCGGCTCCTACGCCACGTTTTCCGCGGCGCGCAACCTGGACCAGATCCGCGTCTCGGTCTGCTACGGAAACTTCAACGTCCTGATTGCCGGCGCCCACGCGGGCGTCTCGGTTGGACCCGACGGCGCCACCCATCAGGCCCTCGAAGATCTCTTCGCCATGCAAGGCCTGCCCAACATGACCGTCGTCGTGCCCTGCGATATCGTCGAGGCTCGCAAGGCCACAACCTGGCTGTTGTTCAAACATGAAGGTCCCAAGTATATCCGTCTTGCGCGCGAGGCCACGCCGATCGTCACGGATGAGAAAACCCC
>JBAVYF010000529.1:0-5499 GCA_049698655.1 Occallatibacter sp.
CTGAATGAGCGAGATAAAAGCGTGCAGCCCCAGTGGCACTGCGGGCAACAAGAACGGAATCATCGAAAATGCCACCAAAGTGAGCAAATCGCTGGCGAGCATATTGGCGTAAAGTCGAACAGTGAGCGACAGGATCCGCGCCAAATGGGAGACGATCTCAATGGGAAAGATCAGCCACGCCATCCACCAAATCGGCCCGGCTGTTTGTTTTAGATAGCCAACGACGCCGTTGGCGCGAATGCCGTGGAAGTTGTAGTAGAGGAAGGCAGGAAAGGCAAGACCCAGCGGCACCCAGGGCTGGCTGGTCGGAGTCACAACGCCGGGAATCAACCCCACCAGGTTGTTGAAGAGCACAAAAAGAAAAATGCAGGTGACGAAGGCTTGAAAACGCTCATAGCCGTGGCCAATAACCTGCTCGGCCTGGCCGCCGATTGTCTCATGGATGAACTCGGCGATCCCCTGCGCCGGGTTGGCCTTCTCCACCGACAGGCTCACCCGCACCGCGAGAAAAAAGAGGATGAGACCGGCCACCACCAGAAGTTCCAACCCGAACGCCTGATTGACCGCGATGGCCTTGTGAGCAGCCACGTCCGGTTGAAGGCCAATCGACTGAAAAGCCTTGACCTCGATGCCCATGAAGAGGTCGTTCAGCAAGCGGACGAGTGCGAAAGTTACCGGCATTGAGGCTTGAGTCCTTCTGTTTCAGGCTAGTGTTGCGCCAGGATAACCGCTGAAGCTCTCACTCGCGCAATAACCGGATCGCTTCCCATCCAATGGTAAAAACCGCCAAACCGAGGCCGCAAAGAAGCGCTACAACCGAGCCGTGGAAACACTTCAGGCTACCATAAATGACCCCCGCAAAAATAGTGAGCCGGAGCACAAAGAAGAGGACCACCACCGGAGCGTTCGCGGGAGTCTTCTGCTTGTCCATTCTGGCGTTGATGACGCGGATCAGATGACGCCACTCCCAGATGCTGGCCGCCGAAATCAGCGTGCCGGTCACGAGCATGGCCCCGCTGCGCCATCCCGCGCCAATCCACACCGCCAGAGCAGCAACCAGCCCCAGAATCAGCGTGTTGCGCAGTGCTCGCCGGAGCATCGCGTTCAGATCCTCATGGGTGAGGTCAACGATAGGGTGGGTATCCTGGGTCATAACAGAGGGCCGGAGTTTCTTCCCTTTCCCGGCTCGTTTTGGCCGGTCCCGTTCTGGGCTGCGTCTTCCTTGCGGGAATTCTTTTCCGCGGCAATCGCCGTTTGGACGACAAAGACCAGCCCGGAGATGCCTCCAAAGACGATCCCGACGATCACAATCCACTTTTGGTGCAGCAGGTGGTCTGCCCCCGCGCCAGCCAGCCAGCCGATCACCACCGCCGAGGGCAGCACAAAGGCTATCTGCATCAGCTTTTCGGCCTCGACCAGCGCACCGAAGCCGCTGGAGGCCTTCGAGGGCGGCTTTGACTCCGGAATGGCGCGGTGGAAGGGCATCCTTCGTGGTTATACACGATGAGCGCCTTCTGGCGCGAAAGGGGCCGGCTTACTTGCTGGATTTCCGGGTAGCGAGCTTCCAGGCCTTGACCCGGTACTGGCCCTCATCGTCATCAAAACGACAACGCATCCGGTGAAGGCGCCTATTTCTTCACGGTTGCCGTGGCCTGATCGAGGAAATTGACGAGGTACTTGCCTTCATCTTCGTTGACGGGCGACAGATCGAGGGAATGTTCATCGATTTGTTCGAGCCGGATGTGCCTGATCTTGATCCGGTAGTAGTAAACCTCGCCTGGCTTGGCGTTTAAAGAGGCCAGGCCGGTTAAGGCCCACTCGGGCGCGAAGTCAGCCGGCCAATTGGCGCAGAGATGATGCTGGCCGGGGATCAGCGATAGGGAAAAATAGGAGTTGCCCTTGGTGGCGCCCACCCAGGCTCCGTCTACGCCCAGGCGGGTTTCGGCGCCGTTGAGAACCATGCCCGCCGTCATCTCAGATTCCAGAAAGACGATCTGCGCTTTGCCTGCATCGAGAGCTTTGAAGTCGATCGGAATGGGTTGCGTGGTGACTTTGAACTGCACACCCTCCTTGCCGCAGCTATCGGGCAAGGCCCAGGCGTGAAGGGTTGAGAACAGGGAGAGACAAAGCAGCGATACAGCGAACTTTGGGTTCATGAGGCTTCTCCTATGCACTTCAACCCGCGCTTTAGCCGATAGTTGCGTACGCCTCCAGTGAGATTTATCCGGCACCACGCTCGATCATGGCTCATGCAATGGGCGATATACTGGCTGTTGAACCCGTGATGGGGTTCACGCGAAGGAAGCCACCGTGTTCGATTCGGAATTTGAGCGCAGCCTCTTCGAGTTGCGCAAGACGAAGCTGGAAGAGATCGAGAAGCTGGGCCAGGCTGCCTATCCCAACCAGTTCCCTGCCTCGCACACCGTCCCCCAGGTGCGCGCAAAGTGGGATGAGTCGCAGGCTGATGCTCTCGAAGCCAAGCGCGTAACGGTCGCCGTCGCCGGGCGCATCATGGCCATCCGCGCCCAGGGCAAGGCCGGCTTCGCCACCCTCCAGCAGGACGGCCAGCGGCTGCAGATTTACGTCCGGCTGGACGCCGTGGGCGAGCAGGGCTTCGCGCTCTACAAACTCCTTGATCTGGGCGACCACATCGGCGTCTCTGGCTACCTCTTCCGCACCCGCACAGGCGAGCTGACGGTTCACGTCGAGCGGCTGACCTTTCTGGCCAAGGCCATGCTGGCGCTGCCGGAGAAGTTTCACGGCCTGGCAGATGTAGAGTTGCGCTACCGCCAGCGGTATGTGGACCTGTTCACCAACCTCGAAGCCCGCGAAGTCTTCGTGAAACGCGCCAAGGCGCTCAAGGCCATCCGCCAGTTCTTCGACGAGCGCGGCTACCTGGAAGTCGAGACGCCGATGATGCAGCAGATTCCCGGCGGTGCGGCGGCGCGTCCCTTCAGGACGCACCACAACGCGCTGGATCTGGACCTGTTTTTGCGCATCGCGCCGGAGCTCTATTTGAAGCGGCTGGTGGTGGGCGGCTTCGACCGCGTCTACGAGATCAACCGCAACTTCCGCAACGAGGGCGTCAGCACCCAGCACAATCCCGAGTTCACGATGCTGGAGTTCTATCAGGCCTACGCGAATTATCACGACCTGATGCAGATCACCGAGGAGTTGATCGAGTTTGTGGCGCAGGAGGTGAACGGAACCACTCTGACGGCGTTCAATGGCATTGAGATTGATCTGAGCAAGTGGACCAGGCTGACGATGAGCGAGGCTATCCGCGAGTTCTGGCCGCATGAGGCAGGAACGAAGCCCAAAGCAGACTCACTGATGTGGCAGGATCCGATGATCCTGTGGGCGAATTTGCATACCGCAATCGGGGCACTCGAGACCGCGGCTTCCCAAACTACCTCGTTGAGCCCCGAGCGCATTGCCGAGCTGAAGACGATTCACGGAGCAGTGACAGCGGTCTACTACGACTCGGTCAAGGGCGCGCCGGTGGGCAAATCCGTCTACAACCTTTTTGAGGCCGTGGTAGAACCGTTTCTCATTCAGCCGACGATCATCTACGACTACCCGGTAGAGGTATCGCCGCTCTCCAAAGCCAAGCCGGACGACCCGGCGAATGTGGAGCGCTTCGAATTCTTCTGTGGCGGCTTTGAGCTGGGCAACGCCTTCAGCGAGTTGAACGATCCGGTGGAGCAGAAAAAACGCTTCGAGGCCCAGCTTGCGGAGCGCGAACGGGGCGACGACGAAGCTCATCAGATGGACTCCGATTACGTGCGCGCGCTGGCCTACGGGCTCCCTCCGACGGCGGGCGAAGGCATCGGCATTGACCGTCTTGTGATGCTGCTGACCGGCTCAAAGTCCATCCGGGATGTGATTTTGTTTCCGCTAATGCGGAACAGAGATCAGGGGTCAGGGGCCAAGGAACAGGGAGCAGACCCGCAGTGAACATTCTTTTCGTCGGCGACATCTTCGGCAGCGCGGGACGCAAGATCGTGCGCGAGCACATCGGACATCTGCTCCAGGCGCATGCCATAGACCTCACCATCATCAATGCGGAAAACGCCGCCGGCGGCTTTGGCCTGACCCCTCAAATCGCTGAGGACCTCTTCGATCTGGGCGCGGATGTTTTGACCACCGGAAACCACGTTTGGGACAAGCGCGAGCTGATCGACTACATGAACTCTGCGCCCACTGGCAGCCAGGAGCGCGGCCGCCGTGTGCTGCGCCCGGCAAACTATCAGCCGGAAGTGCCCGGCCATGGCGTCTATGAGGGAACCACCCAGAGCGGCGTGGACTACGCGGTGATCGACCTGCAGGGCTGTGTCTTCATGAACACCACCAATGATCCCTTCCACGCAATCAACGCGCTGCTGGCCGGCATACGGGCCAGGGTCATCGTGGTGGACTTCCACGCCGAGGCCACCAGCGAGAAGGTGGCGATGGGCTGGCACCTGGATGGGCGCGTGACCGCCGTGCTGGGCACGCACACACATGTTCCTACTGCCGACGAGCGGGTTCTGCCGGGTGGAACAGCTTACCAGACGGATGTGGGCATGAGCGGCCCCTACGACAGCGTGATCGGCGTCGAAAAGGAGCTGGTGCTGCGCAAGTTCCTCACCGGAATGCCAAGCAAATTCGATGCCGCCAAAGGGAACCCAAAAATGTGCGCTACGCTGGTCGCCTGTGATCCCGCAACCGGGCGCGCCACGCGGATTCAGCGCATCATGCTGGGAGAGTAGCGCAGGAATGGCAGTCACAGGCCACTCACTTGATAAGCGTAGCCTTCCCACTAGGATCAGCCGACTGGACAGGTTTTCCCTGGACCTCGACCGGGGTTAGCACGACCGCCCTTTCCCTGGCTTTCGGCGCTGGTGAATGTGTGGCCTTCAACAGCTTTCCCTTGCCGTTGAAGGTCATTGTCCACTCCATCGGCCGCGAAATCGCCGCGACATCGGTAAAGCGGATGACGGCGCCCCCGCGCATTGGAATCACTTCTCTTCCCGTTGGAGCAGCCGGGAGCTTGCGAAAATCGGTTTCTTCGGCCGGCCCAACCTGGGGATGCGCACCCGCCAGAGCGGCGTAGCACATGCCTGTGGCGAGCCACTCGGGAGTCTCGTCCACATGCTCTTCGGCCCGGATGTGGTTGAAGGCTGAGATGGTGAGCGCGTTGATGGGCGCGGGCGAAAAGAGCGAATAGCCGCGGCGCACGATGGGTATGATGCGCACGCGCCCGTCGCCGCCCCGCGGAATCGATGCTGAAAACATGCTCATGTCGCCCGTACCGTTGTTGCGCGTGAACTGCAGAAAAAGGTGATTAGGCAGCACGGGGCAGACGATCTGCTGGTAATTCCACTTCCCCTGATTGAATTCCAGGCCGGCAAATCCGGCGCGCTCGCCGATGGCGGACTCCGCATCCACCGCCAGGTTGCGATCCCGCACGCTCATCCGCTCATAGCTGCGGAACTCAAGCGAAGCAGCTGGCCCCGT
>JBAVYF010000530.1:0-1665 GCA_049698655.1 Occallatibacter sp.
CAAGCTGAATTGGCGCGTGGAGAAGATGGCTCTGTCGAAGGACAAGACGCAGTTGCGGTATAACGAGTTTCTGACGTTGAGCGGGATTCCGGCGGAGGCGTATGAGTACCGGCTCGGGAACCGGAGCGCGCTGGAGTGGGTGGTGGATCAGTACCGGGTTTCAACCGATGCGCGGTCGGGGATTGTGAACGATCCGAACCGGGAGGACGACCCGGAGTATATTGTGCGGCTGGTGGGGCAGGTGGTTACGGTGAGCGTGGAGACGGTGCGGTTGGTGAGGGAGCTGGCCGGGCTGGGGATTGATCAGGCTTAATGGCTGGGGTTGGTCTTGAATCTTTTGGCGAGTTGGCGCCCCGCTGAAGCGGGGGTGGCGAGTTCGCAAGTTGGCGGCGGGAGTGAGCGCGGCTTCGCCGCGTGGATTGATTTCAAAAAATTTGTGGATGGGGTTCGGCGCGGTTGAAACCCCCGCCTCCCTCCGGCTTACGGCACGACTGAAGTCGTGCCCTGACACAAAGCGTCAAAAGACGCGCAGCATTTAGCGGAATTGTCGCAACGCTTGAATCGCAAGCAACGCGGAAGATGACTCGCCACGCCGAGGCAATCGTATGAACGCATCCTTGCACATTGCGTGGATTCGATTCGCCCCTCCGGGGCGGAATCTTTTTGTTTCAACACATTCCCAGGACTGCGTCCTGGGCTATTCTCTCGGCCTCCCTACGGGAGGGAATGCGGAGATTGGGAGGGAATGCGCAGATTGCGATGCTACCAGGCCAGCAATTCGTCGCCAGAGGTGGGCGAGAGGAAGGCGACCGGGGCGGCGCTGGGCTCCGGGAAGTCGCCGGCGCACTGGATGGACTCGGGTCCGGTAGCCTTGGCTACCAGCAGCGCCTGTTCGGCCTCGCGCAGAACCACCACCGGGGAGCGGCCCAGGCTGGCGGCGACGCCAAAGCAGGCTGAGAGGCGTATGGCGTCGCCATTGATGCGGAAGGGCGCTGAAAAAACATCCATGCGCAGGCGCTCGGCCATCATGACCGCGTTGGTGCTGGTGCAGCCGGGCAGGGCCATGAGGAACTCATCCTTGCCGGCGCGGCCCAGCAGGTCGTAGCTGCGCAACAGGCGCGCGGTGCGGGCCACCACATGGCAGAGCAGCTCGTCGCAGGCATCCGGGCCCAGGCGCAAATTCCAGTGGCCGAAGTCGTCGATGTCGAAGAGGATCACGCAGAGCGAACTCTTCATTCGCTGCACACGGTCGGTCTCGCGAAAGAGCATGGAGAGCATGGTTTCGCGGTTGTATACGCCGGTCAGCCGATCCATCTGGGAGTTGAGCGCGGCGGCCTCGCGCAGCATTTCAAGCTCGCGCGCGCGGCGATGGTTGCGCAGCACCTCTTCCAGACGGAGCCGCAGGAAGGCTGGCTCGGTGGAGCGCGGCACCAGATCGTCGATAACCTCCTCGGCCAGACGGTCAATCCACTCCTGGGTGACAGTGTCCGAAATCAGGACAATCGGGAAGCGGCGGCCGGCTGATTCGGCGCGCGCGGCGGCCAGCAATTGGCCGATGCTCATGGAAGGTTCAATGCCCGGTAGGTTGACATCTATCAGGGCCAGAGTGGGCGCGTGGGCCGCAGTCAGCGCGGGCAGAGCGGCCTCGGCGGAGAGGAAGATTTC
>JBAVYF010000531.1:0-6048 GCA_049698655.1 Occallatibacter sp.
TCCTCGAGCTTTATCAGGAGGGCCGGCTCGAAGACGCCTTCGAGTCCGTGATTCTCGACAATCCCTTGCCCGCCTCCACCGGAAGGGTCTGCCAGCATCCTTGTGATAACAGATGCCGCCGCCAGTCCTTCGATGAGGTTGTGAACATGCGCGAGGTGCACCGCTTCCTGGCAGACGCGATCTATCAGTCCGACCTCTTTGAGCCGATGCTGGAGCGGATTCGCGCGCGCAAACTTGCGCCGACCGGCCGCAAAGTCGCTGTGGCCGGCTCCGGTCCCACCGGCCTGACGGCTGCGTTCTATCTGGCTATGCTCGGCCACGACGTTACCATTTTCGAGGAACGCGGCGAGGCCGGCGGCATGTTGCGCTTCGCCATTCCCGAGTACCGGCTGCCCAAATCCGTGCTGCGCCGGGAGCTGGATCTCATCGAGGGCGTCGGCGTGAAGATGGTCTTCAACACCCGCATCGGATTCGATGTTCCGTTGAATGAACTTGCCAGCCAATTTGATGCGGTCTTTCTGTCCATTGGAACCTGGAAGGAGTCCTGGCTCTATCTGCCCGGCACGGAGTTAAAGAACGTTCATCCCGCGCTGCCGTTTCTGGAATCTGTCGCCCGACAGGAGAAAGTTTCCATAGGCGAGGGAGCCAAGGTGGCGATCATTGGCGGCGGCAACGCGGCCATCGATTCGGCTCGCACAGTGATGCGTATGGGCGCCAGCGCGACGATTTTGTATCGCCGCGAGCGCCAGGATATGCCCGCCATCGACGAGGAGATTCAAGCAGCCGAGGACGAAGGCGTGCGCTTTGTCTTTCTGGCCGCGCCGCACCGCATTCTGGGCGATGCGGAGGGCAACGTGAAGGCAATCGAAATCGTCAAGACGCGCCTGGGCGAGTACGACAAGAGCGGCCGCAGAAGGCCGATGCCCACCGATGAGGTGCATCGCTTCGCGTGTGACAGCGTGATTCTGGCGGTGGGCGAGACCTTCGATCAGGATTTCTGCCGAGCCTCCGGCCTGGCACTCAAGGAAGAGGGAACGATCATTGTGGATCGCTTCTCCTATGAGACCAGCCGCCCCAACTTCTATGCCGGCGGCGACGTGATTACCGGCGCTTCCAATGTTTCCAACGCCATGAGCTGCGGCAAACAGGCGGCGCAAAAGATGGACGAGCGCCTGATGGGTCCAAGTCTCTCGGGTCACGCCCGCTGGGACCAGCTCTTTCCCGACTTCGAATACAGTCGCACGGCGCCGGGAGAGCCGAGCCTCAGCCGCCGTCACGAGGCGCATTCCGTGCCCGCAGCCCTCAGAGTTCGTTCGCAGCAGGAGGTAGTTGCCAGTCTCAATCCGAACGAGGCGCTGGACGAGTGCCGCCGCTGCCTGCGTTGCGATTTGCGCGCTACCGTTGGCTCCAACTGAACCGTTGAAAGAAAGGAAATCCACCGTGCAGACTAAAACGATTTCCGTCCGAATTGATGGCGAACTGGTGACCGCCAGGGAAGGGCAGACCATACTGGAAGCGGCCCATGCCAACGGGAAGCAGATTCCGACGCTCTGCTACCTGAAGGGCCTGTCCGCGGTGGGAGCCTGCCGCGTATGCATGGTGGAACTTGCCGGCACTGATCGTCTGCTGCCTGCCTGTACTACGCCCATACAGGAGGGCATGTCGATCAAGACTGCCTCGGCCAAGCTGACACAATACAGAAAGATGGCTGTTGAGCTACTGCTCGTAGAGCGTAATCACATCTGCTCGGCCTGCGTCTCCAACGGCCACTGCGAACTTCAGTCGATGGCCAGCGAACTGGGCATCACCCATGTCCGCTACTCCTACAACAATCCGCGGCTGGCCGTGGACATGACCCACCCCCGCTTCGTTCTCGATCAGAATCGCTGCATCCTGTGCACGCGCTGCGTCCGGGTCTGCGCCGAAGTGGAGGGAGCGCACGTGTGGGAGGTAGCCTCGCGCGGCATTTACTCGCGCATTATCAGCGACCTGAAAGACGACTGGGGCAAAGCAAGCAACTGCACCGGCTGCGGCAAGTGTGTGCAGGTCTGCCCCACAGGGGCGCTCGCGGAAAAGGGCCTCTCGGCGATGGAGATGGTCAAGAAGAGCGATGTTGTAAGCCGCCTTACTACGCAAAGAGCGAATCTCGTCGACGGCGCGAGGTAGCAATCCGGCCCCTGACGATTGAAACGAAACTGGTTACCCTACCCCTTCGGATAAGCTCAGGCAGGCTCTAGTCGCGTCGTTGTTTATGCGGCTGGAGTGGAGTTGCGTCGAATGCGCTTTTGGGGCTGGACGCCTCACCCATTGTGATGCTTATCTGCTGCCGAAAATCCCACCTATTTCATCTCCCATTTGTGCCCACGCCTTTCACGCCGTAGAATCAACATTGGCGGTCGACGCGCTAAATTTGAGCCGTAGCCGATCTTGAGCTACCAGGAACCGATGAGCGAACAAGAAGCAGGGATTTCCCATCAGGCGCAGGCGGCATCGCCGGCGTGGATCAAGGTCGAACGGGCGCGGCACCCCCAGCGGCCCTACCCTATGGACTTCATCGAAAAGATATTCACCGATTTCAGCGAAATCCACGGCGATCGCGCCTTTGGCGACGACGAGGCCGTGGCATGCGGCATGGCGCGGCTGGGCGGCGAGGAGGTGCTGGTCATCGGCAACCGCAAGGGCGGCTCGACCAAGGAGCGGGTGCGGCGCAACTTCGGCATGCCCCATCCCGAGGGCTATCGCAAGGCGCTCAGGGCCATGAGGATCGCCGAAAAGTTTGGCCGCCCGGTCATCAGCTTCATCGATATGCCCGGAGCTTTCCCTGGCCTGGGCGCCGAAGAGCGGGGCCAGGCCGAGGCCATAGCCCGCAACATTCTGGAAATGGCGCGGCTGCGCGTGCCCACCATCGCGGTCATCAGCGGCGAGGGCGGATCGGGCGGCGCGCTGGCCCTGGCGGTCGCGGACCGGGTTCTGATCCTGGAAAACGCCCTCTATTTCGTGATTACACCCGAATCTTGCGCGGCCATCATGTGGCGCGACGCGACCCATAAGGTGTTGGCCGCCGAGGCTATGCGCATCTCCGCCCCGGAGGTTGCCGCGATGGGCTGTGTGGACGAGATCGTCGCCGAGCCTCCTGGAGGCATTCATACCGACCGCGAGGCGGGCGCTGGGCTGGTGGGCGCCGTGCTCCAAAAGCATCTGGCCGAGCTCAAGGCGCTACCGGTCGATGTCTTGGTGGCCGCGCGCCAGGCCAAATTCCGCAATATAGCGCAGTTCTATACGGAAGGTTGACTCTGGTGGCGCAAGCGATGGCGAGACAGTTTAGCGGCTCCGGCTCCCGAATGAGAGAGCGTACTGGGGTGCGCAGGTCTCGCCGCGAGCGTGCCGCGGCCGGAGACTGCCGATGAGTCCCTCCCAGGCTGGCAGCGGCCGGTTGCGCGCCTACATCGAGTTTCTTGCCGCGGTCGTCTACTTCTTCCTGGCGCGGTCGCTTGCTCACAGCGCGGCGCTGAGGCTGTCTGATGAGCACTGGCGGCCGCTGCTGCCGTTGTCTCCTCTTCTGGAACAGGCCACGCTCGTCATTCTGCTGTTGCTGGGTTATGCCGGTATGGGTTTCTGGCTCGACCGTCAGCCTAACCCGCTGAGCGAGCAGGGGTTGCCAAGGCGGGAGGGTTGGCCGCGCGAGGCCGGACTGGGCCTGGCCGTGGGCTGGGCGCTGGCTGTGGCGTGCGTCCTCCCGATGGTCGTGGGCGGAGGCATCGCCATCGTGCTCCTCCTTGCGCCTTCGGCTTGGGGTTGGCTGCTGGCTGACGCCGCATTCTTCGCTTTTGCCGCGCTGGCTGAAGAGGTTGCCTTTCGCGGTTACGGATTTCAGCGCTTTGTGCAATCAGTTGGACCGCTGGGAGCGGTGCTGGGCTTTGCGGCCTTCTATGCCATTGTGCAGGGCCTTGTGCCCGGATCGAACCACGCCAGCATTGCCGTCTCCATGGTGCTCAGCCTGGTGCTCTCCACAGCTTACCTGCGCACCCGCGCACTGTGGCTGAGCTGGGGAATCAACTTCGCCTGGAAGGCCAGCCGCGCACTGGTCTTCGGGCTTGCCGTGAGCGGTGTCAGCAGCCACTCGCCCGTGGTGCAGGGCAATCCAATGGGTCCGTTCTGGCTGACCGGCGGCGGCTTTGGCCTGGACGGCAGTTGGGTAGCATTCGTCATCCTACTGGCGGCGATACCGGTGGTTTATCGCCTCACGCGCGAGCTGGACTACCGCTGGAACGCACCGGTCATTGTGCCTGGCGGGATTCCGGTCGATTTGGATGCGGCATCACGCCGCCAGCACGAGACCGCTATGGGCACGGCCGAGCCAGCGTCGCCCGGCCTGATCCAGATTCTGCCGGCTGCTGCGCCTCCGCCGGTCAACTCCGAGCCGCTCTCAGCAGACAAGCCTCCCGCTGCCGACTAGAAGTCCTTCATTTTCTTTATTGTGCAAACTTAGCTAGGGACCAATCTACTCCGGGTCGACATTCTTCTTGCCGCTGATCTCGTCGATGCGAATCTCCACCACGGCACATTCGGCTGCGTGGCTTTCCTCCACTCGTTCAAAAGCCTTGCCGTCCGCATGTTTCCCAACCAGCAAATTCAGCAAGACGGCCTTTTCCGCGTCATCGGAGATCACCCGCGCAGCGCCAAAGGCCAGCACCGAGGTATACCGCGTGGAACAGCCGCAGGGGCGATCATGCGAGACCGTCAACTTCTCAACCACACTCACTTCAAAGCAGACGCGGCTGTTCTCGGCGATATTATCGAGCTTCCGCCCCGTCAGATTGCAGTGAAAATAGAGCTTTCCATCGTGAAAGAGATGATTGACCGGAGTGATGTACGGTTGTCCGGCAGCGTTGCAGGTGGCCAGACGACCCTCGGCCTGCGTGGCAAGAAACTCATAGGCATCTTTTTCACTCATCCATCGAACGGACATTCGGCGCAGGCCTCCACAGCTTCCAGTTTACCGGCTGGCCCTGAAGCGGTTCATGCAGCTCTGATGTAAACTGGTCAGAGCGAGTCCTGCTGCCTCAGATTGTGAAGGTGAGCAATCGACCGCGCCGTTGAAGCCGCGCGCATTTATTGCGCGTGTGTGCAGAGACACCCCAAAGAAGGAGAAACACCCGACCGATGGCCAAGATTGCCAAAACAGGTGACCGCAAGAAGGTAATGGACACGACGAAGTCGACCGATTGTCCGAAGTGCAGCAAGCCGACGCGCATCGTCAAGCGCGTGAAGGACCGCGAGCGCGGCGTCCCGGGGGGCGTCTACATCTCGTGTTCAGTGTGCGACTTCTACGAGAAGCTCTAAGCGCCGGTTGAACTCTGGCGCCATGAAAAAGCCTGGCTGCTGCCGGGCTTTTTTTATTGCTGGCTACGCCACCAGTGATTCTGCCATTTTCCAGAGGGTCGCTTCAGCTGCCCCATCCGGCACGGGCGCGTACAGCCGGCTCTGTAGGTCTGGCCGCAGCTGGAGGCCGGCATTTTGCGGCGTATTCTGTGAACAGGGAGGGGAAGTGGGTTTGAAGAGCATTCCGAGCTGGATCCGCAACGGAGCATGGGGATTTATGTTGTTGGCGGCGGCCAGCCTGGGCTGGGCCTCGGAGGTGCATACCAATCCGCTGAATCGCGACCCGCTGGTGCGCGAGGCGTATGAGCACTTCTACAACCTGGACTATCCCGGCGCGGTGGAGCGGTTCGAGCGCTTTCGCGAGGCGCATCCGGGCGATCCCCAGGCCACTGCGCTGCTGCTCAACGCCGAACTCTTCCAGGAACTCTACCGGCTCGACCTGCTTGACACCACCTTCTACGCCAACGACGGATTTCTCACAGGGCGGCACGCAACAGAAGAAGACCCCAAGGCCCGCGAACGCATTCTGGGACTGGCTGACGAGGCCATTCATGAGGCCGACTTGCGCCTCGCCCGCAATCCCAACGATATCGACGCTCTCTTTGCCCGCGGCTGGGTCCGCAGCCTCAAGTGCACCTATGTCGCCATGGTGCAGAGAGCTTATGG
>JBAVYF010000532.1:0-13719 GCA_049698655.1 Occallatibacter sp.
GGCCAGAGAAAAGCGCATCGTGCCCACGGAAATCACTCTAATCTTGTCCGGCCCAGTTTCCCATGCCAGCCGGTAGCAAGGCAAGATTGCCGTCAATGCGGCGATGAGAGCCGGATTGTTATAAGGCGTAATCGCCCCATCGACAAAAACATGGCGCTTGCCGCCCAGCGTGATCTCTTCGGGATCAAAAAATGTCGGCGCGGCGGTGCTGGCCCTTACTAACTGCCAGAGTGGAATTTTCAGATTGCAATCCGGCAGGCTGGCATCGTTGAACATCGCCAAGGGATTGTTGGTAACCGGCCATACCGAGCCAGTTGAGTGGTTTCTCAAAACCACCAGCAAGAGCGTCTTCAGGCGCTTGGAATCAAGCAGCGCGGGCACTTCACCTTTCCCATCCTCGGAGAAAGCACGCTGCAGCATATCCGATAGGGGTTTTGCTTCGTAACGCGAGACCAGGAAGCGCTTCAGAGGGCGATACCAGGGCATGCGTTGAAACATGGTCGTGCCATGCCGCACGTAGAGTTCGAGGATTTCCTCAACCGGCATCCCCCAACTGAGGCCAGTGGCAATGATAGCGCCGGTGCTGGTTCCCGCGAAGAAATCAAAATGGTCGGCCAGGATAAGCTTGGGTTCTTTGAAGTGTTCACGCAGCAAAGTTTCGATGCGGAGCAGTATCTCGAGGCTGAAGACGCCCCGGATTCCTCCGCCGTCCAACGAAAGAATGCGTTTCATGGGCTTATTTCCTCGCTTGCTTATGATTCCGAATCAAGGATCTCCACTCGATCAACTCAGTCAAAAGAGCCTGCTCAATCCGCCCGGCAACGCGCAGTACGCTTGGCCATGTTCGCAACGTCTCGAGCTGCGCATCCCATTCGCCTAGCTGCTGATGCAATTCCCGATAGCGTTCCCTCCGTCGATCACAGTCATTCACCGCAAGCAATGCCCCGGCGACCGTCGCGATCTGGAATGCAATCGAGGCGCCCAGCGCCAGACCTTGTTTCCACGGTCCAGGACCAATGCCGCCGATCAGGCGCCCGCTCACGAACAGCCACACGTTCAACGCTACCGCCAATCCTATACAGGCCCAGGTGGCGGCTCGATACTTACGGGCCTCCGCAGCCGATTGCGCCGCATGGTCGAAGAGATACTTAAGCTGGTTCGCCACGCGTTCCCGGCGATACCGCTGTTTGAACTCTTCGAGAGAGACCTTGCCGCGTCCCCGGTCGAGCGCTTTCAGGAGATTCAACGACCTCAGCACACCGGATAGTTCGGGGACCACCTCCGGTCCAATCGCTTCATAGGGAGTCGGAGTGCTCCAGAAAGCCAGGACCGAACGGCAGACCTCAGCCGCGGTTCGCGTCCGTACCCACAGGATTTGCCGCTTTTGTAACCGCAACGCCACAGGCAGGAAGGCAGCCAGGATTCCCAGCGCCGTTCCGATTGCCAACCATGTTCCAACTTGATGCGCCCACGATCCGGCCCCGCTGAACAGAGCCGCGGCCGCTGTGAAAATGATCGGAATTGCCGCCAGCCTTCGAAACTGCGGCGCGCACCGGGTCGCACTCTCGTCCACTTTGCGGAACCATGCGCGGGCCAGAGCCTCGGGCTTGTTCGATTCCACAGACACATTCTCATCCGGCAGACGGTTCAGGAATTCGAGCTCCGGATCGTCCTGCAGTTCCTGCTCCGTCTTCTTATTGAAGATGCTTACTTCTCCGGTTGTGCTGTGCAACCAAACCACCGGCTTGCCGAACCCTCTCGCGAAGGATACGATGTCTTCGGTGCCGCCCAAGCCTTGCGATGGCTCTCCATTCCAAAGCGCGAGCAGCAGTTGGCTTTGCTGGACCGTTTCGATGCCGCATTCGTAATAACACTCTTCGCGCGGCTGATCGCCACCTGTCACTTCAATCGAGGCCGCCTTGCTCAGGATCTGCTCCGCGCGCGACCAACCTTCCTTGTCGAAATCCTTGCGAAACTCTTCTGCCGGCAGTGGCAACAGGACGCAGAGCGGCAGTGCCAGTTGAATGCAGCTTTCGGCGAACAGCAGATCTCCTCCCGCCGCTACAGACGAGATCCCATACACGAGTCCTGAAAGAGACGCTTTTTGCTGTTCCAGAAAGTCAAAGATCGATTTTCGGCATTTGGCTTCATCGTCGAGCGTTCGGTGGCCCGTAAATCCGATAGCCACCGTGGCTGGAAACTTGATGGAGGGTTCCATTAGGTCTGCCTTTAATGTGACTGTTCCCGATGGAAGAAACAGTACGCTCGTCCCGGTCTGTTTGCAACTGCATAACTGGGGCGTAGGAATCTGGGAATGATCACGCCTCCTATGCAGTGAGCTGAGAGAGCGGGCAAGTGCGCCAGCTTGCAGGAACCGCGTGTAGCCGGGCGCGTTATCAGATGCAGGCGTCTTGCGAACGATTTGCCAAAACTTAATGTTCAGATCGCGAAGTTCGATTCGATCCACCCTCAGCCGGAAGTTGCCGCCTGGCCCATTCCAACAGCTCAGGGAGATCGGCAATGAAGAGCCGGCCAGTCTTGTCGGAACTGGCGGTAACAATGCGCTTTCCATCGGGCGAGAACTTGGCTTTGTTGACCTGGTCGGTATGCCCGGTCAGAGTGCCTAACACCAGGCCCGATTCGGCGTCCCACAGGCGCGCTGTATCGTCCTGGCTGGCGGTGACGATGAGCTTTCCATCCGGCGAAAAGGCTGCATAGTTTACGCGGGCGGCGTGCCCGGTCAGGGTTGTAATCAGATGGCCGGTTTTGGTGTCCCACACGCGCGCCGTATGGTCGGCGCTGGAGGTGACGATGCGCTTTCCATCCGGCGCGAACGCTGCCGCATAGACCCAGAGGGTGTGTCCCGCCAGAGTTGTCAGCAGAGTGCCGGATTCCGCATCCCACACCCGCGCTGTATGGTCGTAGCTGGCGGTGACGATGCGCTTTCCATCCGGCGAGAACGCAACATCGTTGACCGCGGCGGCATGGGTTAGCGTTGCCAGCAGACGGCCCGATTCGGCGTCCCACAGGCGCGCTGTATCGTCCGAACTGGCGGTGGAGATGTGCTTTCCATCAGGCGAGAAGGCTGCCTTGTTTACGGGGCCGCCATGCCCGGTCAGGATTGCCCGCGGATGGCCTGTTTCGGCGTCCCACACGCGCGCCGTGCCGTCATCGCTGGCGGCGACGACGCGCTTTCCATCGGGCGAGAAGACTGCATCGTTCAAGCGGCCGGCAGCCCCGGTTAGGGTTGCCAACGCGCGGCCGGTTTCGGCGTCCCACACCCGCGCCGTTTTGTCGGCACTGGCGGTGACGATGCGCTTTCCATCCGGCGAGAACGACGCCGCATAGATCATCAGGGTGTGCCCCGTCAGGGTTGCCCGCAATTGTCCGGTTTCGGTATTCCATATTCGTGCTGTAGTAGGAACTGTAGCGTCCTCACCAGCAGTGATGATGCGTTTTCCATCGGGCGAGAACGAAGCATCGAACACTCTACCATCGTGTCCGGATAGAATGGCCAGCGGATGGCCTATCTCGGAATCCCACACGCGCGCGGTGCCGTCATTACCGGCGGTGACGATGCGCTCTCCATCGGGGGAGAACGCCGCATCGTAGACTACCGCGGAGCCGGTGTACAGAGTAGCCTGCAAAAGCCCCGAATTGGCATCCCATACGCGCGCCGTAGCATCTTCGCTGGCGGTGACGATGCGCTTTCCATCGGGAGAGAAGGCGGCCCCATTCACGGGGGCGGTATGTCCGGTCAAAGTTGCCAGCGGATGGCCAGTTTCGGCATCCCACACTTGTGCCGTATGGTCTGCACTGGCGGTGACGATACGTCTTCCATCGGGCGAGAAGGCGACATCGTAAAGCGCGCCGCCATGCCCGGTTAGAGTTGCCAGCAAATGGCCGGTTTCGGCGTCCCACAAGCGTGCGGTTTGGTCCCAACTGGCGGTGACGATGCGCTTTCCATCGGGCGAGAACGCGACCTCGCAGACTACGCGGGCATGCCCGGCCAGAGTTGACAACGGATGGCCGGTTTCGGCGTCCCAAACTCGTGCCGTGCCATCGTCGCTGGCAGTGACGATGCGCTTTCCATCGGGCGAGACGGCCGCATTGAAGACTACGCCGGTATGCCCGCTGAGCGTTGCCAGCAGAGCACCGGTTTCGGCATTCCACACGCGTGCCTCATGGTCGGCGCCGGCGGTGACGATGCGCTTTCCATCCGGCGAGAACGCTGCCTTGCGCACCTCAACGCCAGATCCGGTCAGCGTTGCCAGCGGATGCCCGGTTAGGGCGTCCCACACGCGCGCCGTGCCGTCATCGCTGGCGGTGACGACGAGCCTTCCGTCGGGCGAGAAGGCCGCATCGTTGACCGGACCGCTATGCCCGGCCAGAGTTGCCTGCAGTTGCCCGGTCACCGCGTTCCACACGCGCGCCGTTTTGTCGATGCTGGCGGTGACGATCAGCTTTCCATCGGGCGAGAACGCGGCCACATAGACCGGGCCGCCGTGATGCAGAATGAGGTGTTCTAAAGGCCCCTCAAGGACCGTCCTCAGGGCGTGCTCGGCCTGGGCTGTCGGCGACCGCTCGGCGGACGCGACTGCTGTCTGGAGCGCTAAACCAAGGTCGCCGCCCGAGGTGACTACCTGCTCCGCTACGGCAGCCAGTTCGCGCGATTCAGCCATGGCCTCTCTTGTTTTGGCGATCCACCACTCCCTGGTCGCTCCAGCCAGGCAGACGGCGAGGATGAGCGCGGCCGACACGCTTGCCTGCTGTATGCGCCGCCGCAGCAGCTCCCGCCGGGCCGCCTCTGCCTCGAAATAGGCGATGCTGGCCTGAATGAATCTGCGTTCCGCCTCAGCCAGTTGCAATGGCTTTTCCACCAGCCAGCTTCGCGCCCGCGTCAGCTTCAGGCCGGTGAGCAAGGCGTCGGTCTTAACCTGGGCCGGCGCTTTTTCCCAGTCGAGCAAATCCTGTTCAAGTTGATCCTTGCCGATCAGGAACTCGCGTTCCTGGTCGAGCCAGCCCCGCAAGAGCGGCCACTTGCGCAACAGCGCCTCGTGCGCCACCTCGACCATCGTCACATCCTGCTCTTTCTCAATGATGAGCAAGCGCGCCTTGGCCAAGCGCTCGATCAACGGCCGGGCGTTCAAGGGCAACACATCGAAGCGGGCCGAACGGCGCGCGTATTCGCCCTCGGCGTTGACCCGCACCATCGCGGGAATAATCGCCTCCCGCAGCGCCTTCAAATCTTCCGCGGAGGGCTTGGCGGCGGCCAGGACTTCATCGGCTTTGCGGCGCACGGCATTTTCCAGCGGCGAAAGCTGCACGGCGGCGTCGCCCATCGCGTTGTAGGCATCCAGCGTGAGATGCTTTTTCCGGCCGAAACGGTCGTAGAGTTCGCGCAGCGCAAAGGCCAGCAACGGCAAGGCGTCGTCGGTCGCCGCATCCTTCATGGCGGCCGCCACCAGAGCGTCGTCCACCGTGAGACCGGCCACGCGCGCCGGACCTTCGATAATGTCGCGCACCCGCGCCAGAGGCATGGGCTTGAGAGAAAACTCCTCGAAGGGAGCCGTCAGGGCAGGCGCTTGCTGCAGCTCGCCCAGATAATCGGAGCGCAAGGTCAGAGCCACCAGAAAGGGCAGGCTCTCATCCTGCATGGCGTCGAGGACGCACAGAAACTCTTCCGCTCCTGCCTTCTCGGATGCGCCGAACAATTCCTCGCATTGATCGACCGTGATCAGGATTTGCGCCTCGTTCGCGGCGTGGGCGGTGCGCAGGTCGCGGGCCAGGCCGGAGAGCGTGCGCGTCAAATCCTGCGCCGCAAAGGCCTCGCGCCAGTGCCGCCAATCGGCGCCGGGCCCCAGCGCGACGGCGACGGCCTGGGCCAGTTCATCCAGCGGATAAAGCTGTGGACGGAAGGGCGGGAGCACGATCCAATTGCGTTTGTCGCGTTTGAGCCGGGGCAAGACACCAGCCCTGAGCAGCGAGGATTTTCCCGAACCGGAGGCGCCCAGCACGGCCACCATGCTGGCCCCGCCTTGTGCCCGTCGCGCGTTGAGCCGTTCGATCAACCGGCGGATATCGTCGTCGCGGCCGAAATAGATCGCCGCATCGGCCTCATCGAAGGCAAGCAGTCCGGGATAGGGTGGCCGCGTGTGGTCCCAATCGAACCCGCCGCGCGCATTCACCACTACCTCGGTCAACTCCGCGGCAAGGCGCTCCAGGCCGCCTTTTTCGTCTTTCACAAGATCCAGATGCTGGATGTCGCGTGAAACGAAGGCTTCCCCGGCCGGCGTCTCGAGTAACGGAAAGATAGCCTTGCCGAGCGCGCGCGCCTGGGTGAATTCAGCGAAGCACCATTTGCTGTCGAACCAGTTCTTGGTCAGAATCAGGATGACCGCTTCGGCCCCGGCAATTTCCCGATAGAGGGTGCGCTCCCAGTCGGAGCCGGGCGCCAGACCGGCGTGCTTATCGAAGTCGAGAAAGGTCTCGACGAAGCCATGTGCGTGCAGGCACGTGAGCAGTCGCGCCGCTTGCTCGACGTCCCGGCTTGAGTGGCTGATAAAAATGTGCGACATACTCGTTCCCCTGGGGGTCCGCCCCCTTAAGAGGCATTTACTAGGGCCTGTTAACTCTACTCAGGCGGATGGCGTTCAGGTAGTGTTAACAGGCCCTAGTTGCCCAAATACACCTTGAGGCTATCTGCCATTCGCTTGAAGGCATCTGAATAGTCTTTGGGACTGTAGTGATCCCCGCCGTTGACGAAATCGTAATCGGCATCTGGGTAAACGATGAGCTTGAATGTTTTGCCGGCCGTGGTTGACGCCGCCGCGAGCGTGCTATCGGCATCGGCCATGCAGCAGCCATTGCGATAGCGAGTCTTTGCGCCGACGAAGACGAGGATAGGCACCTTCAATCTGCTCGCGAAGCCGGGCGGGTCGTGAATGAAGTTATTTAAGGGGTACCAGAGTACGGCGCCCGACACCAGATCGGGCCATTGCGTGCCGTAATAAAGATCCATGCCCCCGCCGACAGAAAAGCCTACCAGAGCGACCTTGCCAGGAAGCGCGTGGGGCATCTGCTGCGCCTCCAGGATGACCGTTTTCACACCATCCCCGTGTGTTCCTAATATCAGATTGCCATCGAACAGCACAACGTCGTAGCCGAGCTCAGCGATCTCGCGGGCTACAGTGGTGTAGTGCGCTGGACCTGAAAAGCCGGAGGCCAGGACGACCACGCGCCCTTTGCCCTGGGGTGGCGGAAATTCCTGTTGCGCGTGCGCTACTGGAGCCACGGTGAGATATGTAAGTACACCAATAACACCCGCGAAGCGCGAGAAGACGTTCATGGAAACAGCCTCTTCCCCTGAGCACAGATTATATCAACCGGTATTTCCGTTTTAAGCAGCAATCTTCGCAGGTTGGCCAGCATCCCAATCCTTGAAATCCGCAGGGAGTTCGACGGGTGGACGAGGAGCCTTGGACTGGCAGCTGGATCAATCAACGTAAACCGAATTCGGAGCTGAGCGGACTCACAGGGATCCGGGCCACCTATCACCCAGCTTACCTGGCAACCAGGTTTTCGCGCAGAAAGGCCACCACTTTGGTTATGGAATCGTTGGCCGCCTCGGGGTTCCAGGATACGTGGCCTCTCATTCGGATGGCGGCGGGATCGAAATAGTTCATATCGGGCCCATTGCGATTGAAGCCATGTGTGGCGCCAGGGTATTCGACGGTAATCAACTGAAAATTGTACTTTGACGCGAGCAGGCTTTTGAGCTCAGGAACGGCTTTGCCCTCGCCGTAGGAGTCGTCGGACCCGTAAAACACAATGATCGGAGCGCCGGTCAGCTTACTGCCGCTCTTTTCAAGATCTGGAATGAAGGGCTTGCACACTGGATAGAATGTCGCAAATGCGACAAAACCCTTGTCATCTCCCATCCATTGTTTAAGGTTGCTTTCCATGGCTGTTGTCAAGGCTATGTGGCCACCCAGGGAAAAGCCCATGATACCGATGCGGTTGGGATCGATGGAGGGCTGTTTTCGCAACTCTTTCAACGCCGCGAAAGCCATCGGCACAAAGGTGTCGGGCTTCGGCCGGTCCATGGGGCCCCTGTAAATCCCGGTTTTGAAATCGACTTCAAAGATGGCAATCCCCGCACCCAGTATCGGTTCGCGGTAAAGCTCACCGCGCTGGTCAATCCCCATGGTGCCGTGAACCAAAACGATAGCGGGAACTGGACTCGAAGTGTTTGCTGGGAGGTAAAGTGTGCCCGACACTTTGTAGGGGTGGCTCGTATCGAGGGATGAAAAGTCAATTTTCGTCCCCGCCGAGGATGCTGCGGCAGGCAGCACAAAAACAGCTATCAGTACCGTGACAAGTAATCCGACGCATCTCAAAGATTTCATCGCGCACCTCTGTTGATATGACCTACGAACGGCCAAGGAGCCCCGCCTTCTGAAAGTCAAGAGTGGAGCCCGGGCGAATCCGATGCTTGAGTCCTTCTGATCTCTTTCATCCCTTCCCGCCGGGTGCCGCAAGTCTCGTTTTCAAGCCGGAATCTCCTTTTTCTGGTCCGATTCGCATGAATTCTACCACTCCTGAGGGGCTTTGCAATGCCATTGCTGCAATTGCGGTCGAAAATCCGGGCGATTCCGTGCCGTCCTGGACTCGTCCTTGTAATCGAGTAACCTTTGCCGGGGGTACTTGCCAAATTGATCGTTAGCAACTCACCGTCTGGTGTAGATCTGGAATGGGGCCCAAAAAAATGGCATTCGAAATCTGCTCTGTGAATGTAATAAGGAGAGTTTTGCGTTGCGCAGCGCGACCGCCGGGGCCTGGCCTTCCTCCAGTCCCTGATAGAGGGTGTCCATCAGGCGCGGCGTCGAATCGTCACTCACCTCCCAGAGTGCGCCGATGACGTTGTGTGCGCCGGCGCGAAGAAATGCCCAGGAGAGGCCCACCAATCCTTCTCCCGCATAGGAGCGCGTGCCGCTGCCGTAACAGGCCGAGATGGTAACCAGCCGGGCATCGATGGGATGCTGCATGATGTCGCGCGCGTAGAGCTTGAAGGAAGCTTCGCCGGCCTTGCCGCCGGAGAGCGTGGAACCCGAAAGTATGATGGCCGAATCCAACGGGTCCGTGCGGCTGGCAACCGCATGAGAGACAAAATGAATGTAGGCGTACCGTACCGGATTGCCGGTCAGATAGGCTGCGGGAGTGGCTTGTTCGCCCGCGAACACCGCCGCTCGATGCGTAGCAAAGTGCCTTTCAATCTGGGTCATCTCAGCCCCGAAGAGTGGCAGGCTGGGATAGTCCGGGCCGGGCGACACCGGGTTGCCCAGCAGGAGCAGGTTTCGTTCAGCTATCCGGGCAGGCCTGGCCGCGGCCAGCAGGTCCAGCGAGGGGGCCGAGAGCAGGGTTACGTCCTCGATCCAGTAATGCACGTCTGGATTGTGGCCCGAACCCTTGACCTTTTCCGGTCCGGGGCCGGGAGCCAGCAGGGTTTCAAAGTTCAACTGGCTCAACACGCCATCGGACAGAATCATCACCGGCGCTTTGGGACGGATGAGCTTTGCGGCTGGAGCTACCAGCAACTGATAGAGCGCCTGGCCGTCCGGATTGCCGGTTTGCCGGGTATCTTCCATGTCGAGCAGGGCTTTGCGGTAGCGCTCGACGCGCAAAATAATCTCCTTCTGTGCGGGTAGAGAAATTTGCGTAATTTTGGGCGAAGTGATGACCCAAAGATAAGACTGCTTTTCGCCCAGCCAGTAGAAGAGCAGCGTTGCGCCGGACTGTTGGGCGATCTGGCGTGGGTTCAGAGCCGCGGGCTGGAACGAGGTTTTGCTCTCGGCCACGCCCAGGCCTTGCGCCAGCGTCCGGGCGCGACTCTGACTGGCCACGGCCAGGGCATCCTCGCTCCTGCCTTGTTGCACCAGCAGGTGGATGTAGCCGTCGTAGATGAAGGTGGCGTTGGCGGCGAAGGGAAGCCGCGAGTCTTCGTGCTGGAGCTGCGCCCGCGCTGACTCAAAGGCCGCCAGCGTGGTCTTGTAAGTCCGCTCCGCATCCCGAGTATTGCCTTGCAGCTCAAATAGCCGGGCTAACTCATTGCCGGCGTTCAGCCGCGAGGGAGTTGGATTCGCTGGGTTGTCTTGCACCGCGCGCAAGAGAGTCTCAGCCTGCTGGTCCTGGCGCCGCGCGGCAGCCAGCTCTCCCTGCGTCAGCATCACGTACGCATTCAACTGGTTCTCGCCCGGTTGCTGCATAGAAGAGACTTGATCGAGATAGGCGCTGGCCTCGTCCAGCTTTCCCGTATCCACCGAAACCTGGGCCAGTTCTTCCAACGCGTTTGCAATTTCTTCCTTGCTGTCGATCTGTTTTGCCAGGTCGAGTGCCTGACGATAGGACTGAGCAGCGCGGGCCAGATCGCCGGAATCCTGATAAACATTCCCGGCTGTGGTGATCCATTTGAGTTCGTAGCGGATATCTCCGAGCTTTGCGGCGCTCTTCTCCGCTTCGAGGAAAAGTTCCAGCGCTCTTTCGTCATCTCCCAACTGGTAATAAGCCCAACCGAGGTTGCCGGATGCGACTTGCGTAATGTCTTCCGCGCCGATCTCTTCGGCAGCCTTGAGCGCCGTCTTCGACCAGTCTACTGCTTCGTCAAAATGGTCGGTCTGAAGCGCAGCCCACCCCAGATTCAAAGATGAGATTGCCTCCGACCTCCGGTCTTTATGAGTTTGGGCAAAGGAGAAACTTTCGAGAAAGAACTGCCGCGCAGAGGAAATCTGTCCCAGCTTTCCAGCCAGGATTCCACGCGCCCGAAGCACACCACCACATACCGCATAGTCTTCGCCCCTGCAGTAGCCCTCGGCTTGTGTAAGCCTTTGGTCCGCCGCAGAAACTTGTTGCTGGTGGGTCAACGCAACGGCCTCTATCGCCAGTTTGCGGATGGCCTCTTGCGGATGGTTGGAATCGGGGTAGTAGTCAGAGAGGAGGCGCAGGGCGTCGACGTACATTCCGCGCCGCTCCATCGACTCTGCTTCCAGCAGTTGAAATTTCGAGGCCCATTCTGGGTTAAAGAACTGGAATTGTCTGTATCCCTCTTCCGCTGCCAACTGACTATCAGCCAATCTGCCATGTTCGAGGAGTTTCGAGGCGTGATCATACGCTGCCTGATCGCGGCCGGGACGCGTGTCTTCAAGTGGAATCAGAAGCAACAGCATCAGCGCCCATGCGCAGGGAAAAACCCATGGCTGAAAACTGCGCCAAACGGGGCAAGACTGTTCCCCGGCGCCCGCTGGACGCAAAATACTGCCCATTGCCCAACGGGCGTTCCGGAGAAGAGCTTGAGCTATGGTATGGTTCCGCCGTTGGTCGGCCCGCTGCCGATCGATACGTCTCCCTCGATGGCGCAGCCCAGCTTGAGATCGATCATGGTCAGGGTGAAGGTGGTCTTCGTGGGGGCCTTGGTCCTCTCGTGCGGCTTCTCGTGCTTCACGGTCAGCTTGGCCAGCGTGATCGTCCCAAAGCCCGGAACCGTGATCACGTGCCCAAAGCTTTTCCCAGGGTAGCGGCCAGCAGCCTGGTTGACCAGTGAACATTCAACTGCCTCCGAACCGCCCAAAGTAGAGGAAAGTCGATTGTACCGTTTCAGCAGCTCTGCCGGTAAGTCCTTGTGCTTGCCGATACGGTCGTACTGGCGGGAGACTCGGCTGATAAAGCCCGCATCGTGGGTGTAGGGCGCGTCGTCCATCGGTTTGGGGCCGAAGATGCCGTGATCGAACTCCACCTCGACCGGGTAGCCGGCGATGCGGAGATTCTCGAAGCGCGTGCCCAGGAAGGAGATAGACGGCACGTAGCCCACGAGGGGGTGTTCGGTGATGGTCTGGCCCACGATGCGGTCTGCCGTCAGCACCTCCAGAACATTGAGCCCTTCGACGACGGTGGTGGTCAGGGTGTTCCAGCCCCCGCCCGGCTTGTTGCTCCGGCTGCCCGAGACATGGGAATAGGCGGAGCGGAAGGAGACGACCGATTCAAGCCGGTAACCATCCAGGCGCTGGCTGAAGTAGCCGCCCTTCTCCGGGAGTTTGGTATGGGCCTGGGGTTCGATCTTCTGCTCGACCGGAAGGACCAGATGGCCCCCGAGGACAGTTGCTTCCGCGTAGTAGTTGTGCGTTCTTTCGTTCACTTTGGACATTGGCGCTTTCACTCTCCTTTTTTATGGCTAGGGGAAGAACTCTATGGCGTCCCGGAAGACGCGTCAATCGGTCAAACGAAAATCAAAGGCGTAACGGTCGATCACGGTGCGTTCTCCCTGCGCCCCGGCGCCGGAGACCACCAGGGAATAAGCGCCGTTCTTGAGCATTGCGCCGGGAATTACCAGGGAAAGCCGCTGAGGGCCGCTTTCGCTCTCGTTGGGGACGGCCACCACGCTGGTCCAGGCAAGTCTCCCTTGAGGGTCATAGAGGTCGAAGCAGTATGAGACGTAGGCGCCCGGGCTGGGCTGCGGGGGAAGATCGACCGGAAGCGCAACTCCGTGCCGGCGATCGGCGGTGATGGCCAGGTGTGCGCCGCCCCGCGTGGCCCCATGCAGTGGAGCCCAGGGAAGAAGGCGTGGCTGGTTGGCCGCCGCCCGCAACCCTGGATAGGTGACCAGATTCTGGTAGCCGAGAACCAGCAGCAAGGCGGCGAATGCGGGAACGGCAAAGGCCGGCTGAAGCCAGCTGAGCCACCACTCCCGCTGAACCCGGGGCTCGCGGGAACGGGACGAGGCGGGGGCCGGCAAGGCACCGGTCAGCTCTGGCAACTGGGCTTTGGCCGCTTTTACAAATGCGGTTCCGGCGCGAAGATCAAGGGCGCACTCGGGGCAATCGAACAGGTGTTCCTCGAAGGCCTCGCGCGCATCAGGCGTCAGCTCATCCAGAAGATAACGCTCAGCAATCATCTGTTGTATAGCATCGCTGTGATCCATCTTCTCAATCCCCACTGTGGTCCAACCTGTAATAGTGGCCGCGGCCGGCAAATCGTTTCAAACCTCTCAGGCATTCGCGCCCAGGGGCATCGGATTGCCTATGCGCTTAACGTATTCCGTCTTGAATTCCTGCTTGGCCCGATGCAACAGAACCCGCAGATAGTCGCGGTCCACGCCAAACTCCCTGCAGACTTCGTCGCGATCGCGCTCGTCAAGAAAGACAGCCTTCAGCAGCAACCGGTCGCGCGGGGCCAGGTCAAGCAGAATCTCCCGGACTTTATCCTTGATCTGCCCGGCAGCCACCATCTCCAGCGCCTCGGAGGCCACGGCCAGCAGCTCGGACTGTCCTTCCACATCCAGCGACTCGCTGCGGCCGGCGGAGCGGTAATGCTCAAACAACACATGGTTGCATACCATGTTCACGAAGGCGCCCAGGCGCTCCGGTTGGCGCAGGCCGCCGTCCTTGCGCAATACCGACAGGACACGGGCTAAGGTCTCCTGGCGCACATCCTCAATGGCCTGCGGGGACTGGAGCCGGGAGCGAAGCTTAAGCTGTAGCAATTCCGTAAAGTAGCCGGCAAAGTGCTCCTGCGCCTGCTGGTTGCCGGCACAGAGACTTTCAACATAGTCTGCATTGAATGAATAAAACTGCAACGCTGACTCCGCCAAGCCGAGTGGACCAAAGTATAGCATTGCAGGCGTTGCCGGCGCGCGAAACTTGCGCGCCCTGGCGGAGAGTCGAACCGGAC
>JBAVYF010000533.1:0-5602 GCA_049698655.1 Occallatibacter sp.
GCCGTAATCTCCCGTCGCCAATATGAAATTTATAACCAGCGAATGGGAAGCAGTGGCCGGCCTGCGGCAGCGGATATGTCTGAAACATAAAGAGTATTTCCTTGGTGATACCGCGGGCCTCAAGTTGCAAATGATCTGGCATGCGGCATCGGCGAGGACGAACGGGCCAACGGCTCTCCAGATATGGTATGGGTCACATCGAACGGAAATGACGAAAACTTCATGATGCTCGCCGATAACAGTGCTCTGTTTATTCCGTCAATCACATAACATTGAAGAAACCAAATCTGGTTGAGTCCATGGATAGCTGGATGTTTCTTCAATGGTTCTGCGCGCGGTGGGCGCCTGCGCCTTGGCGGCGGTCACTGAGACAGTTGGGAAACTGATTTTCAAGAGCAGTTGCGGCAGCCAGTGCCGCCGGGGCTTGAATCGGCAATAGAAAGTGGGCACCCGGCATACGAGTAACGACGAACGGGAAGACTGTCGGTATGAATGCTGTGTCCAATTCACGACTACCGGTGGAACGTGAATCCGCTCGGTCCTGCCCCGCTTTTGTGGAGCAGCCGCGCCGGGCATTCATCGTTCTGGTTGCGGTTTTCGTGCTGTCTGCGATTTTTATTCTGCCTGGAGCAAGCGCCCAGATTTCTCCCGGCCCGCTTGCAAAGGCTCATCAGAGCCTGAACGGATCGAGCAATTGCCTCAAGTGTCACGCGGTGTCTACCAGTTCTCCGTCTTTTCGCTGTATCGAATGCCATCGCGAGATTGGAGATGAATTGCAGCAGCACAGAGGGCTTCACGCCACCTTCTCACAATCGGGACCGACCGGGTCGGCTTGCGTGAAATGCCACTCCGACCACAATGGGGAGAACTTCGCGCTGCTGCATTGGGATCCCACGCCAAAGGGTTTTGACCACTCCAGGACCGGGTACCTGCTTGATGGCAAGCACGCGGGCGTCGGGTGCCGCTCCTGCCACACTGCGCAACATATCCCCGCGCCGGCGCGTGCGTTGCTTTCGGCCAAGGACTTGAATCGCACCTGGCTCGGTCTTTCAACCAACTGTTTAACCTGCCACGAAGACAAGCATCAGGGCCGCTTTGGAACCAACTGCGCGCAATGCCATTCGACCGTCGACTGGAAGGCCGCGAAGATCGACCAGCAACACTTCGACCACTCCAAGACCCGCTACCCGCTCACCGGAGCGCATCTGACCACGCCCTGCCAGAAGTGCCATCTGTCTGGCGACGACGGTCAGCAGCGCTTTACTGGACTGAAGTTCGCCACCTGCATCGGCTGCCACAGCGATCCCCACAAGGGCGAGTTCAAGCAGGACTGCGACTTCTGCCACACCACGCGCACGTGGAAGAAATCCAGCTTCACCACGCGCTTCGACCACGCGAAGACGCAGTTTCCGCTGCTGGGCAAACACATGCAGGTCTCCTGCGTCACCTGCCACAAGGGCGAAGACTTCAAGTTGCCGATCCGGCACGCGCTGTGCGCCGATTGCCATACTCCCGATCCGCACGGCGGCCAGTTTCTGAAGCGCGCCGATGGCGGCCGCTGCGAAAGCTGCCACACCGTAAAAGGTTGGAGCCCGTCCACCTTCACGGTTGCCGATCACGCAAAAACCAAATATCCGCTGGTCTCTCCGCACGGCAAGTTGAAGTGCGGAGACTGCCATATCCCGGCCGGCAAGGGAACGCGCTACAAGATCAAGTTTGCGCTCTGCGTGGATTGCCACAAGGATGAGCATGGGGGTCAGTTCGCGGCCGATCCGTGGCGCAACCGTTGCGAGCAGTGTCACGCGGGAGCAACTTTCAAGACCTCGAACTACTCGCTGTCCAAACACCAGAAGTCCGGCTTTCCGCTCACCGGGGGGCACGTTGCAGTGGCTTGCAATGAGTGCCACAAGCCGCCCATCGGTTCAACCGTCGCGGTGTTTCACTTCACGCAACTGAGCTGCACAAGTTGTCATGACGACATTCATAAAGGCGAGTTCGCAGAGCGCATGAACAGGCGCGATAGCGCGGGCAAGCCGTCCGGATGCCTGGCCTGCCACTCGACCAGGGAATGGGCGGACATGTCGAAGTTCGACCACGCGGGGACAGACTTTCCGCTGATCGGCTCACATCGCGCCGTGGCCTGCGCAGATTGCCACAAGCCGCCCAACATGGAGTTGACCTTGCTGCATGTTCAGTTCAAGGGTGCTCCCACGGCTTGCAGGGACTGCCACGAGAACCCGCATGCGGACCAGTTCGGCGCCAAGGCCGGCGACTGCGCCGCTTGCCATAACAGCAACAAGTGGCGGCCTTCGCTGTTCGATCACAATAAGACGGCATTTTCCCTCAAAGGCGGCCACCAGGATGTTGCCTGCTCGGCCTGCCACACGCTCAAAAAGCCGGTGGACGGAAACCTCGTCCTCTTTTACAAGCCCACGCCAAAGGCCTGCGAGGCTTGCCACACAGGAACCATACCCAAGGCCACCGCCAATTCGGGGAAAGACAACCGCAACATCCTGCAAGCTGTTGTAGCAAGTTCGTTCACGTAGTTCAGCCGGGCAAATTCCGGTAACCGGATCAATGCCCTTAGCGTTCTGGTTCACATGAGCCACAGGTCCTCTCCAAGCTGAAATATTGCCTCTTGATCGTTTGTAGCCTTTTTACGAAAGCACATGCCGGGTTGGCGTTGCCCATTTTAGAAGCAGCGCCAAAGAGCCATCTCGAAGCAGGCCTCTCATGGCTGCATAAGAATGTCTCCGGTGAAATGAGCTTTCAAACCAGAGTTCTGCCGCTCGCAGGATTCGCGTGGAGAAGATCATGGAACGGAAGCGCTGGCTCGTCGCAGTGAGTGTTGGGTTGCTGCCCTTGCTTGTTGGCCTGGCCGCACAGCAGTCAACAGACGTTAAGCAAAGCGCGGGCGGTCCTCGCGCCAAGGTGACCAACCCGCATGGCCCCATCGCCGTGCCCTGTCAGAATTGCCACACCTACACCAGTTGGAAACCCATCCGCGCAATCCCGGAATTCAACCACGACAGCACCGGCTATCCTTTGCGGGGGATGCACCAGAAGGTTGGTTGTATGCAATGCCACACCAGCCCCCTCTTTAAAAATGTGAGTAAAACCTGCGCGGATTGTCACGCCGATATTCATCGCCGCCAGTTCGGCGCCAACTGCGAGAGCTGCCACACGGTCAAGGGTTGGCAAGTCTCCATCAAGGCCATTCAGGATCATCAGAACCGTTTTCCGCTGGTAGGCGCGCACGCCCTGGTCGAATGTGAAGATTGCCACAAGAGCGCCGCGGTCGGGCAGTTCACGGGACTTTCGACGGCTTGCTACACCTGCCATCAGAAAGACTATCTGACGCCGGTGCTGAACCACGTGAGCGCGAATCTGCCCACCCAGTGCCAGACCTGCCACTCGATGGATAGCTGGCTGGGAGCATCGTTCAATCATCTGCAAGTCACCGGGTTTGCGTTGACTGGCATGCACGCCACGCTGGCCTGCAATGCTTGCCATCTCAACAATGTCTATGCGGGAACTCCGGCAACCTGCTACGCCTGCCACACCAACGAGTATGTAGCGGCAAACAATCCCAGCCACCTGCAACTAGGGCTTCCCCACGACTGCGGAACCTGCCACTCCACAACAAACTGGCTGAACGCCACATTCAATCACGCCGTCTATGCAAACTACCCGTTGACAGGAATGCATGCGACACTGACCTGCTTGCAATGCCACATCAACAACAATTACACTGCGACCTCAACCGCATGTTACTCCTGCCATCAGACGGACTGGGCGGGCACTAACAATCCCAATCACGCCACGGCGGGCTTTCCCACCGACTGCTCCATCTGCCACTCGACGAGCGGCTGGAATCCGGCTTCCTTCAATCACTCGACCGGTCCCTTTCCTCTCACTGGCGCCCATCTCACGGTGCCTTGCGCGCAGTGCCACTTGAACGGCAACTACACAACCGCCCCCACCGCGTGCTACTCCTGCCACCAGACGGCCTGGACCGGAACTACGAATCCGAATCATGCCACCGCCGGCTTCCCCACCACTTGCGAAACATGCCATAACACCACTTCGTGGGCCGGCGCCGTGTTCAATCACAACAACACGCCCTTCCCGCTGACCGGCGCGCACACCTCCGTGGCCTGCAGTGCGTGCCACATCAATAATGTGTACGCGGGAACGCCGACCGACTGCTACGCGTGCCATTCGGTGCAGTACACCACCACTACGAATCCCAATCACATCAGCGCGGGCTACCCAACTACGTGCGCCAGTTGCCATACAACCACGGCCTGGACCGGCGCCACGTTCAATCACACCTGGTTCAGCACAAGCCACGGCGGGGCGGGTGGAGTCTGCGCCACGTGCCACACTAACTCCTCGAATTACGCGGTATTCACCTGCACCAACTGCCACACCTCGGCGGCAACCAGCCCAAGGCACAGCGGCGTCTCCGGTTATGTGTATAACAGCACGAACTGCTACGCGTGTCACAAAAACGGCAGCGGAGGAGGAATCTAATTGCGACGCCTCATATTGCCGCTTGCCCTTCTTGTCCCGCCGGCTTGCGCGTCTCAGCAGTCTGGTCCGGAACCCGCTGCCATGGCGCCCATGCGGACGGAGTTTCAGGTTCGCTATATCAACGGGTCGAATATCTACATCGATGGCGGCCGCAACGCCGGTCTGACCGAAGGCACCAAACTCGTGCTCAGGCAGTCTCCCGCCAAGACGGCCAGGGCTGGAGAAGATACCGCGATCGAGCCAGGAATCATCGCCCGCCTGACTGTCGTTTCTGTCGCCTCCACCTCCGCGGTCTGCGAGGTCGTTTCCACCACGCGGGAACTCACGGTCAAGGACGTGGTCTCGCTGCCGCCGACGGAAGTGGAAAAGCTTGTCGAGAAACATACGCTGGGCAATACCCGCCTCTATCCGATGGTGGTGAGCTTCACCGAGGGCGATCCGCTGGACGAGGAAGTGCGCGAAGCCATGCCGCATCCGCCTCTTCCCGAGATCAATCAGGCGCGCGGCAGGATTGGCTTCGATATGAGCACGATTCACGAACTCGGGCAGGGTGCGTCCAGCTCCACTTCGTATGGCCTGGTCTTCCGCGCGGATATATCGCGCATTCTGGGCACTCATTGGAACCTGAACGGATACTGGCGCGGCAGCTTGATATCCGGTTCCACGCCCTCGCAGCCTACGATGCAGGACCTGATCAACCGGACTTACCAGATGAGCCTGACTTATCTGAATCCTGCTTCCAATTGGACCGCCGGCATTGGCCGGCTCTATCTTCCCTGGGCTAACAGCCTTGAAGTCATCGATGGAGGCTACGTGGGCAGAAAGCTCACTTCCAATACGATTACAGGCGTCTTTGCCGGCTCCACGCCCGATCCGGCCGCATGGAATTACAACCCCCATCGGCAGATTGGCGGCTTCTTTTGGAATGCTCACGGCGGCAGCTTCGAGCGCTTCCGGTACTCCAGCACTGTCGGAGCCGGCGTGAATCTGCTGAGTTGGAATCTCGACAGGCCTTTTGTGTTCACGGAAAATGATTTCTCCTTTAAGCGGATGTTTTCCATCTATC
>JBAVYF010000534.1:0-1822 GCA_049698655.1 Occallatibacter sp.
GGCCTGCTGCGCACCGCCATTCGCTGCGACGACCCGGTCCTGTTTCTGGAACACAAGCGGCTCTATCGCGAGACCCACGACCGCGCACCCTATCCCGGCCCGGAGTTCGCCATCCCCTTCGGCAAGGCGAGAATCGTGCGTCCAGGCACTGACCTCACCCTCATCACTTACGGCGCTCTAGTGCCTCGCTCCTTGCAGGCCGCAGAACGCGCAAGGCGAGATCACAACATTGACGTGGAAATTATCGACCTGCGCACCCTGAATCCGTATGACTGGGAGGCCATCGCCGAGTCTGTGCGCAAGAACAACCGGGTGATTGTGGCTCACGAGGATATGCTCAGTTGGGGCTACGGCGCGGAGATCGCCGCCCGCATCGGGGATGAACTCTTCGACTCGCTCGACGCCCCAGTCCGCCGCATTGGCGCTCTGGACACCTTCGTTGCCTACCAGCCGATCCTCGAAGACGCAATCCTGCCCCAGCCGGAGACGATCTTCAAAGCCATTGTGGATTTGAAGGCGTATTGAGAAGAAAAATGGTAATGTATGGTTAGTTTCTCAGGCGGCGTCCAGCGCTAAAGATACCCAAATAGGCAAAGGCTCCAGACGGATAATCTGGTGCCTTTGCATTGTTACTTTACATCTCAACCTGCCACTATGATACGGAGGGTAAAGAAATGGGGCTTTTATCGCGGTTTTTCACCAATCGAGCAGAACAAGAACAGTCATTCAATGAACTGGATCTCAACAAACTGGATGAATACTTGGCAATGTGTTTGCGTGCAACGAAGGTTGATCTGTGCTCAGACCTTAATAACATTTATTCTTCGCAATTGGAGAGTAATGTGGCCAGAATTCTCGCTGCGCAAGTTGTAAATTTCCTTATGGGTGAGGATATCGACGAAATTGCCCGCGATTCGGACGAGCCGTTGCGCTCTTGGATTATGGTCATATTGCCACAAGTTAGGCAAAGGGCAGCGGAATATATGCAAGCTGACAGGCAGACTCGCGAGATCATAGTTGCAACTCATCGCATGACATCTGTGGTAAATTTCGGTAAGTACGGAATAGCGTGGCTCCAAAGTCCCGAGAAAATGCGAATCGAGCGACTGTTGGTTAAGTATGGTCCTGAGTTCCCGGAAGAGATTACTCCAGCGGCATATACAGAGCTGTTCGATACATATCATACGGTTAAACGCACGGCGTGGGCGGCGAGGTAATGTCGTCCGAATCATACTTTGCTGGACGCTGTGACTTCATTGCCTGCAGCAGCGTACCACACCTCTACATTCACATCGCGCTCTCGAAACCGACAAAGAATGTATTGTGGTTTGTCCCGATCCGTCATCAAGTGCGACTCCATCAATCGGAAAACCTCGTTGGCATAATTGATAATCGTTTGTCGATCCTCTGCTAGATGCTCCGGTGTCGGATTGAAGGCATATTTCTCGGGAGACCCGCGGTGGAGCTTATCGCCACAGATACCGTTTAATTTCTGTAAATTAGATTTCGTCAGATACGGCGCGTCGATCTCACCCAATTGCACACTACCATCCGTAATGGTCATCGTCTTTGGCTTTGGGTAAAAGTCTTGATGTAGCCTGTCAAGTTGCTTCATTAGCGCATCCGCCGACCATGCATTCTGAAACTTGGGGGACTGCAATTCCTTGAGGTATGCGTGCGCGATAACGCACGCATAGGCAATGCATTCACAGATGAAGCGAAGCTGCAAAAAACAAAATTCATGTGCAAGCGGTCCGTGGAGTGCAGTTCGACCGCTCAACACTTCGTCAATCGTATACAGACGTTCTTTGATCTCCTGCAT
>JBAVYF010000535.1:0-2898 GCA_049698655.1 Occallatibacter sp.
GTTCCGGCAGATCACGGCCGGCGCCGTGCAGAGCGAAAACGGCTGGCTTCCCGCCACCGTGCCCGGAGACGTGCATCTGGATATGCTGGCCAACAAGAAGATTCCCGACCCTTTCTATCGCGACAACGAGGCCGGATTGCAGTGGATCGAGAATGCGAGCTGGGAGTACCGGCTGAACTTTGAGGTCACGCCGGAGCTGCTTGCCCGCGCCAACGTGGATTTGGTCTTCGACGGACTCGATGCTGCCGCCGAGGTCTACGTGAACGGCGTACAGGTTCTCTCAGCCGACAATATGTTCCGCGTCTGGAGAGTTCCCGTGAAGGGCCATCTTCACGCCGGCAAGAACCTGCTGCGCGTCGTCTTTCCGTCGCCGATCAAGGCCGCCCAAGCGGCCGCCGCCAGCGACCTGTTCCGGCTAAAGTCGAAGACCGAAGACAAAACCTATATCCGCAAGGCAGCCTATGAGTACGGCTGGGACTGGGGGCCGCGCTTTGTCACCAGCGGCATCTGGAAGCCGGTACGCTTAGAGGCATGGGACAAGGCGCGCATCGCGGATTTTGCCATTCGCCAGCGCGACGTGAGCAAGGATGTGGCGCACCTGGATGCGGAGGTGGAGATTGATGCCTCCAGCGCGGGACCGGCCACTGTCAGCGTGAGCTACTTCAAGGGGCTCGTGATTGCGGGGAAACCACCGTCTGTTCAAGTGAACGCGAATCTTCACACAGGCCGCAATGTGATCGATTTGCCGATCGAGATTCAACACCCTGGCCTCTGGTATCCGGCTGGTTACGGAGAACAAACGCGCTACACCTTTAGCGCGATGATTCTTCCCGCCGGGAGGATTCCGGCTGCCGAGGAGCGTACGGTCATTGCCGGGCTGCGCTCCATCGTGCTCCATCGTGAACTGGACAAGTGGGGCCGGTCATTCGAACTAGTGGTCAACGGCATTCCCATTTTTGCCAAGGGCGCGGATGTGATTCCCTTCGACAGCTTTCCCAATCGAGTGACGACCGCCGGCTACCGCCGCATTCTCGAATCTGCGCGCGACGCCAACATGAACATGATCCGCCAGTGGGGCGGCGGCTACTATGGGAGCGACGAGTTCTACGCGATCTGCGACGAGCTGGGCATCATGGTCTGGCAGGATTTCATGTTCGGCAACGACTGGCAGCCGGGAACCTACGCCTTCAAGCTCAACATCGAGGCCGAGGCCGAAGACCAGGTGAGGCGGCTGCGCAACCACCCAAGTGTCGTCCTATGGTGCGGCAACAACGAGACCGAAGAGGCATTGAACTGGGGTGATCGCGCCAACTTGCCGGCCGAGGTAAGGTTCTTCATCTGGCAGGACTATCTAACCGAGTTCAGCGGCATATTGCCGAGAGTAGTGGCTCGGCTGGACGCGGAGACGCCGTACTGGCCAAGCTCGCCCAGCGCCGACTACGAGGCGCTCAGTGATCACTACCAATCCGGCGATCAGCATGACTGGAGCGTCTGGCACGGCCGCGTTCCCTTCACCGAGTACGAGAAGCACCATTGGCGTTTTGTCACCGAGTTCGGCTTCCAGTCCTTCCCTGAGATGCGCACCGTAGAGAGCTTTACCCAGCCCGAGGACCGCTCCGGCATCTTCACCAAGGTGATGCTGGCTCACCAGAAGAACAACGAAGGCAATTCCATCATCCAGAACTACATCGCCAGGGATTATCCCGCGCCGAAAGACTTTGCCAGCTTCCTTTACGTCAGCCAGGTGGTGCAGGCCGAGGGCATCAAGATCGGCGCCGAGCACTTTCGCCGTTCGCGTCCGGAGACGATGGGCTCCATCTTCTGGCAATTGAACGACTGCTGGCCGGTGGCCTCGTGGTCTTCGATCGACTATTACGGCCGCTGGAAGGCGCTGCAATACTATGCGCGGCGCTTCTATGCGCCGGTGCTGGTTTCGCCGCACGTTGAGGACGGCGCGCTGAAGGTTTACATCGTAAGCGACAAGGTCAAGGCCGAGCCAGCCACGCTGCGCATGCGCCTGATGGACTTCGACGGCAAAGTGCTGCTGGAAGAATCGCATGACGTGAGTGTCGAGCCGCTCACGAGCAAGGTCTATCTCGACTGGCCGCTGAAGAAGCTCACCGACGCGGGCGCGGCCGATACCTCGCGCGTCTTTGTCGTGGCCGAGCTGACTGCAGACGGAGCGCGGATTTCGCGCAACATTGTTTACCTGGCGCCAACCAAGGGAGTGCATCTGAAGCCGGCGCAACTGAAGATTGAAACCGCCGGCGCGAACGGGAGTTACAAGATTCGCGTTAGCTCCCCGGTGCTGGCGCGCAGCGTCTATATGTCGTTAGGCAGCATGGACGTCAAGGTTTCCGATAACTACTACGACCTGCTACCGGGAGAGACGGTGGAGATCGCGGTCACCAGCGCGGCCTCGCTCGCCGAAATCAAGGCGCAACTGAAGGTTATCTCCCTCACCGATGCCTTCGCCACCGATGACAGCCCCGCTGTAGTGACGGTGGCAAAACGGTAGGAGCATCTCTCGCGCAAAATCAAAGGCCGGATCAATGCGCTCCGGCCTTTGATTGGTGAATCGGCCTCAATCAAAATGAGAAAACAGCCTGCGCGAAGATGCGGCGCGCTGCCGAGCCGGAACTGAAGATGCCTCCAGCAAGATTCGTAGACCGGTTGAAGTTGGGACTGGTAATGTTTCCCGTCGGCGTCCCGTAGTCGATATTGTTGAACAGATTCAAAGCCTGAACACTGAAGTTCAACGAGTATTTGTGGCCGGTACTGGCCCCGCCGAACATTCCGCCCGGGCCTCCTCGTCCGCCGCCGCTCCCGCCAAGACCACCCGGTCCAAGACCACCGCCCGGACCACCACCGCCGGGTCCACCACCGCCGGGTCCGCCG
>JBAVYF010000536.1:0-1741 GCA_049698655.1 Occallatibacter sp.
GTTCCGGCACACGCAGATGGTAGGAATCGAGCGCGTGCGTTTGCCAAAAGACGCGGCACACGCCGGTGGCGGAAGGCGGATCGGGCGCCTGGCAGATGCGCATCGCCGGCGGCATCACGAGCGCGGAAAATTTGTCGGTGAACGCGCCGCCGTCGGGTGAAAAGGCGGCCTCGTGAAATCCCGCGCCGCCGCTCAACAGCCTGCGATCGCCGGCAAAGCTTACCTGCCAAATCTGTTGTTCCAGCGGGTTGCTTTCGTTGGAGGCGTAGTCCACGACTTTGCGCGCGGTGTCGACGGTGTACACATCGCCCACTTCGAAATCGCCCCTGGTCAACTGCCGCTCCAGCTTGGCGCCGGCCGCGAGCGGCTTTTCCTTGTCGTAGCTGTAGAGATAGAGGTGGTTATGTTCATCGCTCCAACCGGTCAGTACGATCGCTCCATCCCCCACGGCAACGTCGTAGTCCTCGTCGAGAAACTTGTCGTCGGCGATCTCCAGTATGAGGCGCACGTCTCCGTCATCGGCGCCGGCAAAATACAGCGCGCGTCGCCGGTGATCGCGGCTCAGCGTCTCGATCCAGAGGGTCTTGCGGTCGACCCAGCCAAAGCGCGGCACATAATCGTCGCCTTCTTGGAAGGGAATCTTTATCCAAATGGTTTTGCCGCCGCGCGCCGCCATAACGCCCAGATGCACATCGGGGTTCGGATCTCCCGGTTGCGGGTAGCGCTGCCAGTCCACCTGCGCATGGTTGGGAATCCAGTCGGTGATGGGGTATTGCGGCACCTGGGTCTCGTTCATCTGCAGATAGGCAATGTTTTTTGAGTCCGGCGACCAGAAGTAGTTGCTGCGCACGTCGAGCTCTTCCTCGTACACCCAATCCACTTCGCCGTTGAGAAGCGACTGCCCGTTGGCGGCCGAAGGATCAGGCGCCGGAGCGATAGCCTGGGTGGGCATGCCCGTATCGCGCAGCCGGATCACCGTCAAGCCATGATCGCGGATGAACGAGACGGATGAGCCGTCAGGGGAGAACTTGGGGTCGTCTCCGGAAGAGAGACCGGTAAAGCCGATCTGCACTCCAGTGCCGGTGCGCAGATCGTAAAGCCACAGGCGGCCATTGGAGTCGAAGAGCAGGTGGGCAGAGTCCGGCGCCCACAGGTAGCTGGCCATGTTGTAGCGCTCGCGACGATCGCGGTCCAGCTCCGACATGCCGCTCTCGCCAAGGGGCGCCATCTTGGCGGCGCTCACCAGCACGTGCGCTTTGCCCGTTGCGGGATCCACGTCCATCAGTTGTCCGCCGTCGAGATAGGTCAGGTGTTTGCCGTCCGGCGACCAGGCAATCTGGTCGGGCAAATTTCCGATGAGCGGCCCGTGGGCGTAGATGGCCTCGACAGTGAGTGGTTTGCCGGGCGGCTGCGCGGCGGCAGACAACGCGGCGAAGGGCAAGGCCACAACGACGGTCAATAGAAGAGTTCCAGCTCGCATCGAAAGGAGATTCCTCCCAAGCGGAAATACCGGAGGGGAGCCCTCATTGGTTCATTCAGGCAGCGATGAAGAGAGGCGCGGGCTTCCAGAGAAAGTGTAAATTACGCGCGGCTCGATGTTGTCCCGCAAGTTAAATGGCGCAGGTTACCGCGGCGCGGTTCTACAATTGGCTTACTCAGAGCCTGTTCTTCACTTTCCCAGCGTAGGCCACACGAAAGTTTAGAACAGGCTCTGGAACACGCCGCCAGAAACCACGGGGCC
>JBAVYF010000537.1:0-3575 GCA_049698655.1 Occallatibacter sp.
CAGCAGGGTGTGCCCCTTCCGGGCCGTGCGCCGATTGGCATGCCGCTGGAGATGGAAGACCCAGACGACGGCGACGACTCGCCGCGCCCCGGCGGCTCACGCCGCGATTGGCAGGGCGGAGGCTCGTCGAGAAGGGACTCGTCCGACAGGGATTGGCCGGGCAGACCCTGGTGGCGTCCGGCGAGCAAGGCGGGACGCGTCTTTCTGACTCTGGCCGCTCTGGCCGTGATGGGCGGACTGGCCACTTCAGCTTACCTCCTCAAAACCTACGTGGACAGCGACGGGCGCTTCCGCATCAATGGGACAAGCAACATAGAGGCCACGGGCCTGACCGAGGTCAGCCGCGCCGAGATGCTGCCGGTCTTCGGCGAAGACATCGGACGCAATATCTTCTTCGTTCCCTTGAGCGAACGGCGCCGGCAACTGGAAGAGATTCCCTGGATAGAAAAAGCCACGGTGATGCGCCTGTTGCCGGACCAGATTCGCGTCTCGGTGGTGGAGCGGCAGCCGGTGGCCTTCACACGCCAGAGGCAACTGATCGGTCTGGTGGACGCCAACGGGATTCTTCTCGCCATGCCGGCGGCCATGATGGCGCGGCGCCACTACTCGTTCCCGGTGTTGACGGGGATCGACGCCGGCGACCCGCTTGCTTCGCGCAAGGCCCGGATGGCGGTCTACCAGCGGCTGCTGGCCGAGCTTGATGCCAACGGACAGAAGCTTTCCTCGCAAATCTCGGAGGTCGATCTGACCGATCCCGAGGATGCCCGCGTGAACATGCAGGACGACACCACCCTGCTGCACTTCGGTGATGACCGCTTTCTGGAGCGCTACCAGCGATACAAGGCGCACATTGCCGAGTGGCGCCGGCAGTATCCGAAGCTGGCGGCGGTCGATCTGCGCTATGACCAGCAGGTTGTGCTGGAGATGGCTTCCGGCACCAACGTGGCGCAAGCCTCAGCCGACGAGCAGACCGCGGCGAATGCGTCGGAGGGTAAGCAGCCGGTTCTACAGGCTGCGGAAAACGGGCAAATTGCAGGTAAATCTCCCAAAAATCGTGCCTCAGGGGTTAAAACCACTACCGGTCAAGCCCCGGCTCACCAGACTCGGCCTGTCGCCAAAGTGAAACCGGGGAAGGCGGGCGCAAAGCCGGCCGGCAAGGGTTCTGCCAGGGAGAAGACCATCGCGGCGAAGGACGGGGCTGCGAAAACCAATCCGGACAAGGCCAGGACGAAGGAAAAGAAGCGCGCGGAGGCCAAACGCGCCGCGCTGAATCTGAGCGGGCGGAAGACCGCCCCAACCAGTCGCTCGGCCGCGACTGCCGAGCCGGGCCAGTAGCGAGATGAGCCAGAATCAGGACAATCTGATCGTGGCGCTGGACATCGGCAGCGCGTGGACCCGCGTACTGGCGGCCGACGTGAACGAAGGCGCTTTGCTCTATCGCGGGCATGGGGTTGTGGAGTCGGCGGGGATGCGCAAGGGGTTGATCGCCGACCTTGCCCCAGCGGCTAAGGCTGTGAAGGCAGCCAATGAGCAGGCCGAGTTTGTGGCGCGTGCCAACATCAGCGAGTGCGTAGTAGGTGTGGGCGGGCCTCACATTCGCGGGCTCAACACCAATGGCGGAATCGATCTGGGCGGCCGTATGCGCGAGATCGACAAAGAGGATATGCGCAGCGCGGGCGAGCGGGCGCGCGCTATCGAACGGCTCCCTGATCGCGAGATTCTCCATGTGCTGCGCCGCCAATTTATCCTTGATGGCCAGCCGGGCATTATTGACCCGGTGGGCATGGTGGGCAAAAGGCTTGAGGTGGACCTGCACATCGTCACCTGCTCCGGCAGCGCGCTGCAGAGCACGGTGACCTGCGCAAACCAGGCCGGGCTTGAGGTGACCGAGGCGGTGCTGGAGTCGATTGCCGCCGCTGAGGCTACGCTCTCGGCCGACGAGCGGGAGCTGGGCGTCTGTTTGCTTGACATCGGTTGCCACTCCAGCGACCTGATCGTGTTTTATGAGGGTGCGGTAGTGTATACGGCCTCCGTTCGGATTGGCGGGCAGTACTTTACCAACGACCTGGCGATCGGGCTAGAGATGCCCATAGCCCAGGCCGAACAGTTGAAGCGCCTGTACGGCCACACCGTGGTGACGGACGTGCCGCAGGACGCCGAGATTGAGATTGCCAATCCCCAGCCGCAGATGTTGCGCCTGCGCAGGATCGCCGAGATCCTGGAGCCGCGCGCCTGCGAGCTGCTTCAATATGTAAAAGAGAGCCTGCGCCAGGGAGGCGTGTTGGATGCCCTGGGCGCCGGTTGCGTGCTCACCGGCGGCGGGGCCATGCTGCCCGGCATGTTGGACATCACCGAAAGCCAATTGCGCGTTCCGGCGCGCACCGGAGTTCCCGTCCGCTTGTCGCAGATGCCCGGCGAGCTGGTTCATCCCGGTTTTTCCGCTGTCATCGGCATGATTCTTTATACTCATCGCACCAGAATGAACCGCGCAGGGGAGAGTGACACATGGCGCTCGAAGTTTCGCGGTTTCTTTGGAGGCAGTTTTTAACCGTTGCGTTTGCAAGCCATGAATCAGGAGGCCGAAGCCCAAATGGAACAGTTGAGGAATGAAGCGGCGGAGATGCGCATTCAGTATCACGAGGAAGAACTGCGCGGAGCCCGCATCAAGGTCATCGGCGTGGGCGGCGGCGGCGGCAACGCCGTCAATCGCATGATCCAGGCGCGCATGGCGGGTGTGGAGTTCATCGCCGCCAACACGGACGTGCAGGCGCTTAAAGCCTCACAGGCTCCGGTCAAATTGCAACTCGGTGTCCGGCTCACCTCCGGGCTGGGCGCCGGGGCCAATCCCGACCTGGGCCGCCGCGCCGCTCTGGAAGACTCGGAGAAGATCATCGAGGCCCTGGAGGGCGCGGACATGGTCTTCGTCACCGCCGGTTTGGGCGGCGGCACGGGCACCGGCGCCGCACCGGTCATCGCCTCGCTGGCCAGCGAGATGGGCATTCTGACCGTGGCCGTCGTCACCCTTCCCTTTGCCTTTGAGGGCAAGCGCCGCCAGCAGCAGGCCGAGCGCGGCCTGAAAGAACTCCTGGAGAGCGTGGACACGATGATCGTGATCCCCAACGAGAAACTGTTGGCCGTGGCCAAAGACGCCGGATTCTTTGAGAGCTTCCGCATCGCCGACGACGTGTTGCGCCAGGGCGTTCAAGGCATCAGCGACATCATCACCATCCCCGGCATCATCAATCGCGACTTTGCCGACGTGAAAACCACCATGGCCGGCATGGGCTATGCCGTGATGGGAACGGCGGTGCGCTCGGGCGCCAATCGCGCCCTGGAAGCGGCCCAGGCGGCCATGGCCTCGCCCTTGCTTGAGGCCGGAGCCATCGATGGCGCGCGCGGCATCCTTATCAACATCACTGGCTCCAGTTCGCTCAAGCTCTCTGAGGTCAATGAGGCCTCGTCGCTCATTCAGTCCGCCGCCCATGAGGATGCCAGCATCATCTTCGGCGCCGTGCTGGACGAGAAGATGGGTGAAGAGGTCAAGATTACCGTCATCGCCACCGGTTTCCGCGATC
>JBAVYF010000538.1:0-7552 GCA_049698655.1 Occallatibacter sp.
CTCCTGCTCTTCCCACAGTGAGATGATCCCTTAGGGAGATAGCGCATTTCCCGCCCAGAATAATCTCTTGAACCGATGCCTCATCTTCTGCGCATTTCTGTCGCCCGGCAACTCCGTGCGCAATATCACCCTCCGATGTACTTTGCTCCCCACAGCAGCAGCGCAGAGCCCAGCAGGATGCGGTAGATGGCGAAGATGGTAAAGCCGTGCTTGCGCACCCAGAACAGGAACCACTCCACCACGCCCAGGGCCACAATGAACGAGACTACGAAGCCGATGGCCAGCACGATCCAGTTGTCGGTGGTCATCACCACGTGCGCCGCGCCGCCGCCGCTGGGGAAGACTTCCTTCTTCAGGTCCCAGATCGTTGCGGCGATCATGGTGGGAATCGAGAGCAGGAAGCTGAACTCGAGGGCGGATGGCCGGTCCATGCCCGCGATCTGGCCGGCGGCGATGGTCGACATGGAGCGCGAGGTTCCGGGGAAGATCGCCGAGAGCGTCTGGCAGAGACCGATCCAGATGGCCTGCGGCAGGCTCATCTCCTCCACGTGGGTGGTGCCGGCCACGTAGCGGTCGCTCCAGGCATCGATGATCCACATCACGACGCCGCCGATGAGCAGCGCCAGGGCCATTACCTTCAGGCTGCCCAGGTTCTTCTCGCTCCACTTGTGCAGCAGCAGCGCGGGAGCCGAGGTGCAGGCAAAGGCGATGAACGTCATCGAGATGGGGTGGTTGAGCCAGGTCCGGTCGCCGTTTTCTCCCCTCGGAAAGGTGCGGATGAAGTCGACGATGCGGCTCAGGAAGAGCAGCAGCAGCGCGAGAATCGCGCCCAACTGAATGACGATGGTGTACATCTTCCAGTAGGCGTCCTCCAGCGGAATCTTCATCAGCGCTTCGGTGATGCGCAGGTGCGCCGTCGAGCTGACCGGCAGAAACTCCGTCAAGCCCTCCACAATGCCCAGCAAAATGGACTGAATGTATACGTTCAAGAAGCCTCCGGGGTGCGGGTCATTTCCAGTCCATGCCGTAGACGGGAACACCTTCATCTAATTTGTACACGAGCTCCGCGGCACGCCGCCCGATTTCTCAGGACTAGCTTTCGGTGAGCACCTCGGCCAGCAGCTCCGGCGCCACGTTGCCGCCGCTCACCACAGCCACGGCCTTTCGGTAGGCGGGCAACTCCGCGTCGTGGAAGAGCAGGGCTGCCGTGGCCACCGCTCCGCTGGGCTCGGGAACCAGGCGCGTAACGACGACAATGGCCCGCATGGCGGAGCGAATCTCGGCCTCGGTGACGGTGATGATGCCGTCCACAAAGGCTTGGATGTGTGCAAAATTGCGAACTCCCACGCTCTGTGTGCGCAACCCATCGGCAATCGTCCGGCTGACAAGCTCGGCTCCCCAGGTGACGATTTTGCCGGTTCGGAAGCTCTCCGCCGTGTCGCCGGCCAGCTCCGGCTCGACGCCGAAGACCTTTGCTTTGGGCAGCAACTGCTTTACCGCTGCGGCAATTCCGCTCAGCAGTCCCCCGCCCGAAACCGGCGAGAGCACCAGGTCCACATCGGGCAACTCTTCGGCAATCTCCAGTCCGCAGGTGGCCTGTCCGGTGATGATCTGCTCGTCGTCGTAGGGCGGCACAACCACGTAACCGTGCTCGCGCACCAGCTTTTCGGCCATGGCAAGGCGCTCGCTGGAGGCGACGCCTACATCGACAATCTCCGCGCCCAGCGCCAGCGTGCCCGCGCGCTTGATGGCCGGCGCATTCGAGGGCATCACGATCACCGCTTTAGCTCCGACTGCGCGCGCTGCGTAGGCTACGCCCTGCGCGTGGTTGCCGCTGGAGTAGGTGATGACGCCGCGGCGAATCTCCTCAGGCGTGAGTTGCAGAATCTTGTTAGCCGCGCCGCGAATCTTGAAGGCGCCGATAGGCTGAAGGCTTTCCGCCTTGAGCCAGATTCTCTTGCCGGTTCCGTAACCGGAGAGGCCGGGAAAAGCGGCTTCAATCAGCGGGGTCTTGATGGCGATGTGTGCAATGCGGGCGGCTGCGGCTCGGATGGCTTCGAGAGTGATTAGGGTCTCTGGCATGGGTTATTTATCTTTCAGGGGAATGGTATCCCACCCTGGGGGCGAAAACAAAGACGCCTGGCCCCGAGGGCACCCCGATGGGGTTCCCGGCTTCAAGGGTGACGAGAGACTCAGTATGTGCGCTCATGGAAGGTATTTCTCCGGGACCGGGGCGGCGGGAGTCTCGGCCTGCCAGATGATTTCGATGACCTGCCACTGCTTGCCATCGAAGACCGCCTGAATGCTGTTGATGCCGCGATCGAGTGGTTTGCCGTCCGGGGTGGTGCGGGTTTCGTACGTGCTCCATAGGTGGGCGATGTGCGCCCAGGATTCGGAGCGGATCTTGATTTGGCGCTCATAAAAGACATCGCTTCCGCGCTTGCTTACCGCCTCGATCCATCCGTCTACGGTGAGGATGCGTGGGGTTGCTGTGCCGTCCGCGGCGATGCGGATGGGGATGAGCCGGGCTTCTGGAAGAAAGAGACGGCGGAAACAGGTGCGGTCTTTGTTTGCCGGACCGCTGATTGCGGCGTCGATGGCGGTGATGAGCTGGTCGAGCGTGGCGGTGGCCAGGCAGACGGGGACGGATTGTGGTTCAGTGGCTTGCGCTGATGCCGCGTGGGCAAGAAGGGATGTGGCGAGGGCTAGGAAAATTGAAAAGCGGCGCATAGGGGGATTTTACAGGCAGGGAATAGGGAGCAGGGATCAGTTGTTTGTTCGGGAGATGGGCTCATAGTTTCCAAGTCTAAAACTCGATATCTGGGGCACCCGGCGACGTTGGCGATTTGGTCTGCGGCGCGGATTGAGGCGAGGGAAACGAGTGGGTCGGCCATGTACTAATTATCCGCTCCAGACGGTCCACGTAAAAAGCCTTGATTCAATTCAAAGTGATACAATGAATACATGTATTCACGCGGGAGGAAATTATGGCTACTTCGATCAGGCTTGCGCCGGAACTCTCACACCGGCTGCATCGATTGGCTTTGAAGACGGGACGGACGAAGGCATTCTATCTGCGCGAGATGATTGAAGGCGGCATTGCGGAGATGGAAGAGTATTATCTGGCCGCCGATACGCTCAAGCGGGTGCGCAAGGGACAAGAGAAGGTGCACTCCGCGGCTTCGGTAAGGAAAGACCTTGGCTTGGACGATTGAGTACGCCGAAACCGCTAAGAAGCAACTGCGAAAGCTCGACAGAGCCGCAGCCCGGCGCATTGTCGATTTCATGGATGAGCGCGTGGCGTTAAGCAAAGATCCGCGTTCAATGGGAAAAGCGCTGATGGGACCGTTGGGCGATCTTTGGCGCTATCGCGTGGGCGATTATCGCGTCATTTGCGATATTCAGGATGGGGTGCTGACGGTGCTGGTTTTGCGGATTGGCAATCGGCGGGAAGTGTATCGGTGAGAGTTGTTTGGTCGTAATACCGATCCGTTCCAAGGTCTCAAACTAGACCTGAGGCACCCGGGCTCAGTGGAGGAGAATGAGAATCAGTCCTACGACTACGCCGATAGTCAGATGTGCAAGTACCACACCCCAAAATATAGTGGATATCTTCATTGGAGCCGGATTCAGTAGTATCACAGCCTGAGCATGAGATGAAGATTCATCCTCAGTCCAGTTGGCATTACTCCAGCTCGTCAGTTGACCAGATGCCAAAGAATATACATTTGAGACTTCTTGCTCGGAGCTAGTTCCATCTTCATTTAAGACTATGACTCTTTCAGTTCCAGGGCCAAGATAAATTGCCGCTTTACCGTTCTTCTGAACGATTCTTCTTCCAATCTCGGTCATTGCTTGCTCCTTTCGATCTAACCGCTCATATTTCCAAAATCACCGGCATAATCATCGGCCTGCGCCCAGTCGTTTTCTGTATCAGCCGCTTGAGTTCTGCGCGGACCTTTTCCTTGACCAGGCCGTAGTCGGATTTCTGCTCGGTGCTCAGGCCGTCGAGGGTCTTCAGGACTAACTCACGAGCTTGTTCGGTGATATCCGCGCCGCCAAAGCCGCGCATCACCACCTCGGGCGATTGTTCCACCTTGCCGGTGCGCTTGTTGATGGCCAGCAAAGCGATCACGATGCCGTCCTCGGAGAGAATGCGCCGGTCGCGCAGGACCAGATCTTCCACCACCTCGTTGGACGAGCCGGAGTCGATGAGGATGCGGCCGGTGGTCACCTTGTCGTGCTTGCGGATCTCCTTCTTGTCCAGCTCCAGCACGTCGCCGTCTTCGATGACCATGGCGTGCTCCACGGCGCCGGTCTCCATGGCGATCTGCGCGTGCTTGCGCAGGTTGCCGTAGTTGCCGTGGACGGGGATGAAGTACTTGGGCCGCACAAGATTGATAAGCAGGCGCATCTCTTCCTGCGAGCCGTGGCCGCTGACGTGAATCAGGCCGTTGGAACCGTTGTCGTAGATGACGTTGGCGTCGCGGCGGTAGAGGTGGTCGATGACGCGGAAGATGCTCTTCTCGTTGCCGGGAATGATGCGCGAGCTGAGCACCACGGTGTCGCCAGCCTCGATGCTGGCGTGCTTGTGGTTGTCCACGGCGGCGCGGCTGAGGGCGCTCATCGGCTCGCCCTGCGTGCCGCTGATCAGCAGCATCAGCTGCTCCGGCGCGTAGTCGCGCATCTGGCTGGGATTGATGATGAGGCCCTGGGGAATCTCGATGTAGCCCAGGTCCTGTGCAATCTCCGTGCTCTCCATCATCGAGCGGCCGATGACGGCCACCTTGCGGCCATGCGCGCGCGCCAGATCGAGAGCGATGCGGATGCGGTAGATGGATGAGGAGAAGCAACTGAAGAAGAGTTTCTTTTTGGTGCGTGAAAAAATCTCGTCCAGCCGCGGAATGACAGCCGACTCGCTGGGCGTGTAGCCGGTGCGGTCCACATTTGTCGAGTCCTGCAGCAGGGCCAGCACGCCGCGCTTGCCGTACTCGGCAAAGGTGTGCAGGTCAAAGAGCTTGCCGTCCAGTGGCGCCAGGTCGATCTTGAAGTCGCCGGTGTGAATGATGATGCCGACCGGCGTTTCGATGGCCAGCGAAACGGCGTCCACCAGTGAGTGTGTCACGTGGATCGGCTCGATGGTAAAGGGGCCGATGGTGAACTTTTCCCGCGGCACGATCTCGACCAGCTCGGTCTCGTCGAGCAACTGATTTTCTTCGAGGTTGCCTTCGACGTAAGCCAGCGTGAACTCGGTGGCGTAGACCGGAACCTTGATCTCGTTGAGAATCCAGGCCAGGCCGCCGATGTGGTCCATATGGCCGTGAGTGAGGATGATGGCGCGGACATGCGCCTTGTTTTCAATCAGGTAACTGATGTCGGGAACAACGATATCCACGCCCAGCAACTCCGACTCCGGGAACATCAGCCCGGCGTCGATCACGATAATGTCGTCTTCCCAACGAATGGCGAGGCAGTTCATGCCGAACTCGCCGAGCCCGCCCAGAGGAATGATTTTCAGGTTTTTATTTTGCATCTGTCATATTCGATGCTAACACTGATGGGCTTTCGAGGTTGATTCAAAGTGCTCAGTTTCGCTGATCCGAGGCAGTGTTAGGCGAATCCCAGGTCTCAAGTACGATGGGCGCCCACGCATAACCTGATTGAGGAAGGCCGCCCGTTTTCCTGGTGGTCTGGGATGCCGCTCATGCAGAAGGCTGCCCTGCTCTATTTGCACCTTCATTCGGTTGAGATTCATCCAAAGCAGCCAGGAGGGTTTATGCCCACAATTGTTCGTTTCCACCAGCTTGGCGGTCCGGAAAATCTCAAACTGGAACAGATTCCCACGCAAGCGCCCGGCAAGGGCGAGGTGAGGCTGCGGGTCGAAGCTGCGGGTCTGAACCGCGCCGAGTCTATGTTCTACCGCGGTCAGTATCTTGAGCAGGCACAGCTTCCCTCGCGCCTGGGGTATGAGGCCGCGGGCGTGGTGGAGGCAGTGGGCGAAGGCGTCGATGCCAAGTGGATTGGAAAGCCCGTCGCCACGATTCCGGGTTTTTCCATGAGCCGCTATGGCACGCTGGGCGAAGAGGCCGTTGTGCCTGTGGAGGCTTTGGGCGAGTATCCGGCGAATCTGACGGCTACACAGTCGGCGGCCATCTGGATGCGATACGTGACAGCTTACGGCGCGCTGGTGCATCTGGGTGGCTTGCAGGCCGGCGATTTCGTCTCCATTCCCGCGGCATCATCGAGTGTTGGATTGGCGGCGATCGAGATTGTGCGGGATGCCGGTGCGACGGCGATTGCGGTGACGCGCACTGGAGCCAAGCGCGCGGAGTTGCTGGCGCTGGGAGCGGCGCACGTGATCGCCAGCGAAGAAGAGGATTATGCGGCCCGTGTGAAGGAGATTACCGCTGGCAAAGGCGTGCGCCTGACCTTCGATCCGGTGGCCGGTCCGTTTGTGGAGAAGCTGGCCGCGGCAGCAGCTCCGGGTGGCATTCTCTTCGTCTACGGCGCGCTGTCACTTGCGCCCACGCCGTTTCCGCTCTTTGCAGCGCTGGGAAAGGGCCTGAGTATGCGCGGCTACACCCTGCTTGAGATCACGCAGAATCCAAAGCTGCTGGAGGGCGCGAAAAAGTATATCTTCGATCGGCTCGCTGACGGGCGTTTTGTTCCGAAGATTGCAAGGACATTTCCCTTCGCGCAGACCGTGGAGGCCTATCGATACCTGGAGTCGAACCAGCAGGTGGGCAAGGTAGTGATTACTGTTCCATAAGGAGTGCGACCTGTCAGGCGGATGTTAGCGCAGCAAGTCTTCGAGCGTCGTGCTCAGGTCAGTCTTGTCGTCGCGATATTTCACGATCACCGGCGCGTAGAGGCTGAGGCCCCACTCTTGTCCTTTGCCCTTGCTGACCGCGCGGGAGCCGGGGACGACCACCGCGTTCTCGGGGATGATGAGCGGCAGCTCTTCGCTGGCGCGCAATATTGTGCCGTTGACCAGATCGAAGACCGGGGTTCCGCGGGTGAGGATGGTTCCGGCGGCCAGCACCGCGCCCTTGCGCACAATTGTGCCCTCGTAGACGCCGGAGTTGCCGCCCACCAGCACGTCGTCCTCAATGACCACCGGGTTGGCGTTCACCGGCTCCAGCACTCCGCCGATCTGCGCCGCGGCGCTGAGATGAACGCGCTTGCCGACCTGCGCGCAGGAACCGACCAGCGCGTGCGAATCAACCATCGAGCCTTCGTCCACATAGGCGCCGGCGTTAATGTACATGGGCGGCATGCAGACCACGCTGCGCGCCACGTATGCTCCGGCGCGCACCGAGGAGCCGCCGGGAACCACGCGCACGCCGTCGCCCGAGCCAAAATGGCGCACCGGAAAGGTGTCCTTGTCTACAAACGAGAGGGCCGCGGCGGGAAACTCTTCGAGCACACCCAAGCGAAAGCCAAGCAGGATGCCCCGCTTGACCCATGCGTTGACGCGCCAGCCGGAGGGTGAGCCGGCGTCGGGCGAGGCGGCGCGCGCCTCGCCGCTCTCCAGAGCCGCGCGCAGCAGCAG
>JBAVYF010000539.1:0-2012 GCA_049698655.1 Occallatibacter sp.
GCATAGAGATATCCGGCAACGGAGTCACACTCCAGGTGACGGCATTGCGCGACGACGTGCTTCGCGTGCGAGCCAGCCGCAACGGGGATTTCAGCGAAGACGAATCCTGGGCTGTGCTGGCTGGGGCGCGCGAAGCAAGTGTGCCGGTTACGCCGGAGAGCGCAGGCTTCAGCACCAAAGCATTGCGGGTCAGCATCGACAATACCATGCGATTGACGGTGAGCGATCACTCCGGCCGGGTTCTGCAGCAGGACGACCGCCCCATCGAATTTCAAGGCCCGTCCTTTCGGCTTTATAAGACAATGGCCTCGACGGAGCACTTCTTTGGGCTCGGCGACAAGGCCGGTCCTCTGGACAGAAGTAACCATGCTTTTACGGATTGGAATACCGACGCTTTCGGATGGCAGGATGGGACCGATCCAATCTACAAAAGCATTCCATTCTTTCTATCCTGGAACCAAGGCCGCGTGCTTGGGGTGTTCTTTGACAATACGTGGCGGGCAAACTTCGATTTCGGCAAGGAATTTGCCCATGCATATTCCTTCGGCGCTTCCAACGGTCCGGTAGACTACTACCTCATGTACGGGCCCAGCCCAAAGAAGGTGGTTGAGGACTACGCATGGTTGACCGGCCCCACTCCAATACCGCCCATTTGGGCGCTCGGCTATCAACAATCACGCTATAGCTACTACACGGAAGCAAGAGTGCGTGAGATTGCAAATCGCCTGCGTGCAGACAGAATTCCAGCGGACGCCATCTATCTTGACATCGACTATATGCAAAACTATAGGACCTTCACGGTGAACCGGCGGAGATTTCCTACTTTTGAGCAAATGATCAAGGATCTTTCCAGTCAACACTTTCACGTTGTTGCGATCACAGATCTTCACATTTCCAAGCTGCCAAATATAGGGTACACTCCTTACGACTCGGGCATAGCTGGCGATCGTTTCGTAAAGAATCCAGACGGCTCAACCTATGTGGCAAAGGTATGGCCGGGTGATTGTGCCTTTCCCGACTTCACGCAGCAACAAACTCGCTTATGGTTTGGCTCCCTCTATAAGGACTTTGTCGCCGATGGCATCGCCGGTTTCTGGGATGACATGAACGAGCCTGCCATCTTCGACGTACCAACAAAGACCATGCCGGACGATATTCAGCATCGCATCGATGAACCGGGGTTCAAGAAGCGCACCGCCAGTCACCTTGAGATTCACAATGTCTATGGCATGGAGAACGCGCGTGCGACCTATGACGGCTTTAGAGCATTGGAACCCGATGTGCGTCCATTTGTTCTGACTCGTGCGAGTTATGCCGGCGGGCAACGCTATGCAGCCACTTGGACCGGCGACAATAGTTCGACCTGGGATCATCTGCGAATGACGACTCCTATGCTTGAGAATCTTGGACTAAGTGGTTTCGCGCTTAGCGAAGCGGACGTGGGCGGCTTCGCCGGTTCACCGCAGCCAAATCTGCTTACCAAGTGGCTCGAGATTGGTGCCTTTCAGCCGATTGATCGGAATCACACTGCTGTTGGAACGAACGATCAGGAGCCATGGGTAAACGGACCGGAGCGGGAGGCGGTTAGCCGCCGCTACATTGAAGAACGATACAAGCTGATGCCATATCTCTACACCACGGCAGACGAGATGTCGCGAACAGGCCTGCCCATCGTGCGCACCCTCTTCCTCGAATTTCCAGATGCGGCGCGGGACCTTCATCCCATCGATCTTGACGCGCCCGCGGAGTTTCTCTTCGGTCCCGATATTCTGGTCGCACCTGCACCGTACCCTGACGAATTAGACAAATATGAAGTGTTACTGCCTCCCGGCGTTTGGTACGATTATTGGACAGGGGAACGAATCGATCGCTCAGCCGCCGTGGAAAGCCCCGATGCCGAGCAGAAGAAAGGTACACAGACACAGGATGCCGGTCCCGCGTTCAAGCCACTTATCGTTCAGCCCAGCATCGCGGTGCTGCCTGTGTACGCAAGAGGCGGCTCGATTATACCC
>JBAVYF010000540.1:0-9088 GCA_049698655.1 Occallatibacter sp.
CTTCTGCCCAGCAGGGCGCTCGGGATTGCGGAAGTGACGGTAGTCGTCCAGCATATCGCCGGCCATGGCCACCGCGATTCGCCGCCGCACGGGTCCCGGCAGAGCGTACTGGACGAGCGGCCCGTCAAAGGTCGTCACGTGGTTGGCGATGATGAGCATCGGCTCGCCGGATGCGAGTGTCTCCGGCGCGACCACACGAGGATTGGCCAGCAGCCAGACCAGCGGCTGCGCGACCGCCTCTAAAAATGCCACTCGCAGCCACTGGAAGGGACGCAGCCACGGCCAGCGCGGGTAGATGCAGCGTCCGGGTGCGGCGTCACTCTCAGCTTCGAGTCCGACTTCCTCCGCTCTGCCGGCCAGTTCCGGTGCAATAGCTTGCTCGCCACCCAAACTGGGCGCCTCATCCTTTCCGCGTTCTTTTTCTGAAAGGGTGAGAGAGAGCGAATCTCGCGCCCCTTTGGCCTCGTCGGCCACCAGGCCGCGCAACTCCCCAAGCGTTTCCGCCCGTTCCAGCCGTCCGCTCTCGGGCGCAATTCCCAACCGCTCTTCCAGAGACGCCGCCAGTTGCACCCGGCCCAGGCTGTCCAGATGCAAATCCTCGGTCAGCCGCAGTTCGTCTCCGACGCCGGCCGGCGCCTCGCCGGTAATCTGCGAGATCAGCGCCAGCAGCCAGTCAGCCGAGGCTCCAAAGGCGCCCGCGTTGGCGGTTGCAGCCTCGCCCGTATGGGCCGTCGAGGCCGCGGCCTGGATTTCGGCCAGCCAGTCCGCCACCGCCTTTCTCCGGACCTTGCCGGTCGAAGTTCTCGGCAGGTCCGGCTCCGGCCACAACACCCAGTGCCGCATCCGCTGAAACTCCGCCAATCTCCGGTTGGCGCCTTCGATGGCTGCCGCTGCTCCCTCGCCGTGGCCGCGCATCGCCAATACGGCGCAGGGCTCCGGTCCGGATGCCGTCTCCATCGCCACCACCGCGCAGTCCGCCACTCCCGGCTCCTGCTCGATGGCCGCCTCCAGGTCTTCGGGGTGCAGGTTCACCCCCGCCGCGGTCACGATCACCTCGCTTTTGCGCCCCAGGAATCGCAGTTCGCCGCCAGCCACGACCTCGGCCAGGTCGCCGGTGGCCAGCCACTCGTCCCGGCGCGGCTCGAAGGTCCCGCCCGACCAGGTTGCGTGCGAGATCACCTCGCCCCGCACCAGAACTTCGCCGTCCGGCCCCAGCTTGACTTCCCGGCCCGGGAGCGGCTTGCCGATCGTCCCCCGGGCCACATGGAAGGGGTGGTTGAGCGTGACGATCGCCGAGGTTTCCGTCATTCCGTAGCCTTGCACCACCACTAGCCCGAGCGCGTTCCAGAACTGCTCCAGCGCCCCCGGCAGCGCCCCCCCGCCGGAGACCAGCGCCCAGAACTTCAGGCCGAGCTCGTGATGAAGATCGTGGAAGCGCCACCAGCGTCTCCACGGCCCAATGCCCTGCGATGCGGCAACCCGCTCCGTGAGGCCGGGATGGGTGGTTTCCAGGTGAGTCTTGAGCAATGCCATCACGCGCGGCACCGCGGCCAGCACAGAAATGCGCTCGCGCTTGATTGTTTCGATCAGCCGCGAGGCCACCAGACGGCTCTCGAAGTGCACCTCGGCGGCAAAGATGGGCGGAACCCACAGCCCCATCATCTGCCCGAAGACGTGGCTCAGCGGCAGCGTTTCCAGAAAGCGGAGTGGATGCACCAGCCGCTCCCAGCGCAGATAGGGCTGCGCTCCCTGCTCGATAGGCTCCACGCTGGCCATCACGTTGCCGTGGGTCAGCACTACGCCCTTGGGGTCGCCGGTGGTGCCGGAGGTAAACAGAATTTGCAACGGCGTATTGCGCGAGAGTCCCGCAATGGGTCCGGCCTCTTCGGCAGGCAGCGCTCCAGGCCAGTCCTCGAAAGTGAGGCGCGGATATTCAGAAGGCAACTGACCCACGAGCAGCGCATCGCCCATGGCCAGTTTGGGTCGCACGTCGGAGGCCACGCGCGCGGCAAACTCCGCGCTTCCGTATGCGTCCAGCGGCACCGCCAGCACTCCGCGCAGCATGCAGCCATAAAAGGCCGCAATCCACTCCGCGCCGTTTTCTCCCCACACGAGAACCCGGTCGCCCGGTCCGATACCCCGCTGGGCCAGAAGCGCGGCAAAGCGCGCTGCCAGCTGCGCAATCTCCCCGTAGCTTGTCGCCCGTCGCCGGTTGCCCTGATGGCGAACCACCGCAACCTGGCGGTCAAAGCGGCGAAAGTCGTCGAGTAGTGTAGCCAGATGGTTTCGCATGAAAGCTCCGGCAAGTTCATGGTAGCAGCGCGGACTACTGGTGTTATGATGTGGCTCTTCCGGGGATTAGCTGTTTGGAGATGAACGAATGAAAATACTGACCCTCTTCCTTATGTGTTTGGGTGCGATGGGTGCAATACAAGCGCAGGAGCCCTTGTCTCTCGATGAGGCGTTGAAACAGTTGTATAGCCAATATGATGCGGGGAAAAAGACTGCGCAGTGGTTATGCACCAAGGGCCAGGAGCGAGACACGCCCCACGAAGGCTGGCCGTGCGTGAAGGGAGATGCGAGGGTTTCTGTTTCAGTTTTGCTGATGGCGGAAGTTCAGGAGGGCAGTGCGGAGAAGATTTATCTGGTGACAAGCGCCAAGCCTTTCAGTAATCCGGATGACTATAACTGTCACGCATGTGCACCAGCGATTGGAGTGGGCGTCTTTGCATGGCAAGCTGAGCATTGGGTATTGCAAAGCGCCAATGCCGCATTAGGATTTTATGGCGGATGGGGCAGTCCGCCATGGATCGAGCTTGTGCAGATTGGGCCGGAAAGACATGGAATCCTGCTATCTGTCGATGACATGGGGCAAGGATACGCTTCATCTTTCAAGAGACTGCTGACACCATTGGGCAAAACTGTCAGCGATGTGTGGAGTATTGAGGACGAACAAGACAATCTGGGGGCTATCGATCCGGACGATAAGCTGAACAAGCAGGTGCCGTATCGGTCATCGGCAGCGTTCAAATTTAACGCCAGCGATCCAGAAGGAGGCGGCACTGACCTCACTGATTATTTTGATATCGAGGTCATTTCAAGGGGTAACGATCGGGAGGATTTTAACCATCCGGTGAAATCCGAGAACTGGACAGAGATTTACCGGTTCAAAGATGGCAAATACCGGCTGCTACGGCACAGGGATTTCATTGAGGTCAGAAAACCTAAACGTACGCCGGTATCCTGACTACTGTCCCCGCCTGCTCGGCCTGCGCCTGCGTCGCCCACATCCCCCGCAAAGTAGAATGGAAGCATGGGATTTGAAAGCGTGAAGAAGATCGCCGAGGCGGATTTTCCCACCCGCTGGGGAGCCTTCCGCATACTGGGCTTTGAGGGTGTGCTGACGGCGGCGAGCCCTTGCGACGTTGGCCCGGCTGACGGCGCGGGCAAAGGCGAAATTGAGGGCCTGGTGGCTCTGGTGATGGGCGACATTCACACAGCGCCGCCGGTAGTCCGCATTCACTCGCAATGCCTCACCGGCGACGTTTTCGGCTCGCTGCGCTGCGACTGCCGGCTGCAACTGGAGCTGGCCCTGCGCCGCATCGCCAAGGAGGGCGCGGGCATTCTGCTCTATGAGCAGCAGGAGGGCCGCGGCATCGGTTTGATGGCTAAACTCAAGGCCTACGAGTTGCAGGACCAGGGGATGGACACGGTAGAGGCCAACGTCGAACTGGGCTTTGCCGCCGACTGCCGGGAGTATGAGCTGCCCGCTGAGGCACTCAAGCTGCTTGGCGTCTCCAGGGTCCGCCTGGTCACCAACAATCCGGCGAAGGTCGCTGCCCTGGAATCAGCCGGCATTGAGGTTACCGAGCGCGTCTCCGCCGAGGTCGAGCCGCACGAGGGCTTCGAGCGCTACCTGCGCACCAAACAGGAAAAGATGGGCCACATCTCAGACTTTGCTGAATATAAATAACTGACAGGCTCAACACTTTCAGCCATCGCAAAGGGGTGCTGGTCATGGACCGCGCCGTGAGCTGGAGCTTCGCGCGCTTTCTGAAGCCGCCCTACACGAAATGGACGGACTGTATACTCCGCTTTCTCCTCCGTCCTTCTTCGTAGAATGTATGCGATGGCTTCCCGTCGTTCCCTCAGCGGTCACCGCATTGATTGGATATCTCCCAGTTGACGTAGATGGGATTGCCCAGCAACCACATCTTGCCGCCATCTTCCGCTACTTCCGCGCGAAACCAGTGACGGCGGCCATCGCTCACCCAGGCCAAAGGAAAACTCTGATCAGCTGAAGAAACAGCCGCGCCGATTTTGAGAGCGACTTCCTGACCATCCTTGATCCAGCGCGCTGTTCCGCCTGCAGCAGCGGTTACATGCATATCGAAGTTAACGGTTTCGCCTTCAGGTGCGACGAGAAGATCCCCCATGTGAACAGCCTTGTCTCCGGCTCGCGCTGTCACCTCGAGAAGGCGATTCCGGGTTCCTGCCAGATCGATGAAGACGTGTCCGGCGCGAATGCCGGCAAGAATCGCGGGCGTCGAAAGCTCGGTTGCGTAGACGACCGTCGTCGGGCTTCCGATTGAGCCAATTTCATCAAGCGGCTGCATCGGCCGGTGATTATCACTTCCGCCAATGCCCGCCAGACGGCAGCCATTGTCCAGTTGTTCATCCCAAAAAGGAATGTTGGGGATATCGTACTGTTCGCTGCCTCCGTTGACGGCCTCGACAGCTGTCAGCAGATGCATATCGACTTTGGAAGCCGGCGTCCATCCGCAACCCATGCACATTTCGCCGCTGGGGTCGTCGGGATGATTGATCGAGGTCAGCCCGCCCAGGCTTGCGGCGCTGCGCAACAAAGTATTCACGTCCGGAACCTGTCTGCTGCCCAGGCGGAAATCAATAAAATCAGTTGTTCCGAGAAAGTTGATGTGTCCCTGGAAGGTAGTGATCTCGCGACCGGGAATCAGCAGCAGCTTGTCGAAGTAAGGTTGCAGCTCGCGCATGGGGTTGTATTGCGAGCTGGCGTTGTGGTCGGTGATGGCGATGAAGTCGAGCCCGCGGCGGGCGGCGGCGTCCGCGGTAAAGTGGACCGGGCATGGCGCCATCTTCCCCGTCTGGCTGGGGCACTCTCCGTCGCTCTGCGCGGTGTGCATATGGAGATCGCCGCGATACCAGGCCGGCCCAGCGCTGAGCGGCACGTTCAATACCGCGGGCTCACTGGCAACCGAGCCGCCGGACGAGAAGTACACATGCACGGTGTAATGCGATTGGACATTCGGACGAATGTTGGGCACGCCGATCAACACATTCCACTTGCCCGGAGGAATTAGGCCCGGTAGGCACGAGGGAGTCGCGTCGGCAATTCCCACGGTGAGAAGGGATTTGTTGCCGCCGCTCCAGCAACGAAGCTCAGCGGGGTCAAGCAAGCCCAGATCAAGCGCAGTATGCTGCTCCTTGCCGGTGTAGGCAAAGGTCAGCGTAACCCGCTCAGTGCCGGCGGGCACATCAAAGGGCACTTGGATGTAGCTTTGATTTTGCGAGCCTTGGACCACGCCCTCGAGAACCAGATCCGGGGCGGAAGCCTGAGCAGCGGCGGAAGCCTGCTGACCACCCCTGGCAGCGGCCGCAAACGAAAACAAAGAGAAAAAAAGCGTGGTGCAAAGGAACATTCTTGATGGCGAAATAAACAGTTGAGTCATGGTTGGCGCTCCTGGTGGATACTGCAATATACTCACGCTTCTTTTCGCATGATACAAGGCATGGATCAATGAGCCGGAAAGAAGGAACGCGCGGAGGATTCTTCTTGAAGAAGAATCCTCCACGCGTTGTCCTCTCAGGGCTTGTGGAAACCGCAAAAATCGGCTAGAAGACGATCTTTGCGGCTAGCTGCAACTCGCGTCCGGGGCCCGCAAGTGAGTTGATCAAGCCAAAGGTGGTGCCAAGGGACGTGTTCGGATCGCCGTAGTTGGTCTTGTTGGTGATATTGAATGCCTCGGCGCGGAATTGCACGTGGGCTTTGGCGGTAAACGGAAAGTCCTTGGTCAGGCCCGTGTCGAGCTGCCAGAAGGCGAAGCCCCGGACGGCGTTGCGGGGCGAATTGCCAAAGGGAGCATTGGCCAACGGTGTGGAGTAGGCGCCGGAGTTGAGGTAGACAATGCCGCCCAGGTTGGAGTTGTAGGCCAAGCTCGAGTTCTTGATCGGGTTGCCCGTCAGGTTGGGCCTGTAGGCATTGCGTCCACTGATGGTGATAATTCCTGAAACTTGCGTGTTGGTGCTTGGGTTATAAGCCATGGTAAGTGGATCGCCGCTGCGGGCCTGCAAGATATTGGTCATCTGCCAGCCGCCCAGCACCGTGTCCAAGGCGTGGTTCATGTCTCCTCCCAGCCGATGGCCCTTGCCGACAGGTAGCGTCCAGACCATGGCGGTCGAGTTGACAAATGGATGGTTGTAGGAGGAGATACCGCGATCCGCCTGCCAGTTGTAGATGTTTTGCACCGACGGGATGCCGTTGCCGCAGTTGTCACAGTTGCCGCCGCCGTCCAGCGACTGAGCGGCAATGTCGATGGACTTCGACCAGGTGAAGGAGTCCAGCAGGTAAAGCCCGGAGGTGAAGCGTTGTTCCACCTTGGCTTGCAGGCCGTTGTAATTGGAGGTGCCCCAGGGTAGCGTGCCGACGATCGAGCCGAAGCCGGGATACTGGTAAACGCGTTCCGTGCATGTTGCAATTGGCTGGCACGTAAGCGGGACAGAGCCGCCGGCGGTGGTTTGCGGATTAGCCTGGTTGATGTCGTTGAAGAAGACCTCGTGAATGCCGCTGTTGCCCACGTAGGCCAGATCGATCAGCAAACCCCGGCCCATATCGCGCTGCACGGAGAAGAACCAGCTCCGTACCTGGGTATCGGGCGAGTCAACCGGCATATACTGGAGGGCCGTAATTTGAGGGTTGTAGTTTGTGGCGCTGAGTAAGGAGTTGACGAAACTGGTCGTGAACCCGTTCTGCGTGTTGAGATAGGCGGGCAGACTGGGGTAGACATACTCCAGTGTGGTGATGCCGTAGGGTGCGTTCATGGTCAGGTAGCTGGAGCCGGTGCGGTTCCAGTGCGAATAGCTGATGCCGAAGCCGCCGCGCAGCACGGTGTTGTGGGTGAGCGTGAAGGCCGCTCCAACACGGGGGCCGAAGTCCTTCTTATTCGAATAGACCGTATAGCGATTGCCGGGGCCGGCCAGCCTCATGGTCTTGGTGACGATATCGAAGTTGGAGAGCTGGTTGTTGGCCTCGTAGATGGGGGTGGCGAACTCGTAGCGCAGGCCCAGGTTCACCGTCAGCCGCTTGTTCACCTTCCAGTCGTCCTGCAGGTAGCCGCTGAATCCCCAGTCGCGGATGTTGGAGACAGGGGAATTGGAGAGGCCCGTCGTAGATCGATAGCCGAGGAGGAAGTCGGCGTAGTCGAACATCTTGTTCGTTTGGGCATCCGCGGGAGAAGCAGGATATACAACAGAGGGAGCGGGATATCCATCGTTCGCGCAGGCGTTGCCGTATGCGAAGTTGAGCGCATAGTAATTGACATAACACACACCGGTCATCTGCGCGCCATAGATATCACCGCCCATCACCGGATGCAGATCCTGCTGCGCGACGTGGAGCATGGTGTACTCGATGCCCGCCTTGAGGGTATGACCCGGCAGCAGCCGGGTGTAGCTGACCTTGGGATTCCAAACCGTGGGGTTCTGGTACTGGGGGCTGGTCCACAAGCGGCCCAGGTTGGTAAAGCCGCCATCAAAGAAATACACGTACGAGATGCCGCCGGTGTACTGCGGGTCGCTGGGCAGACCGGACCAGTTGGCGCCGAACTGCGCCGCCATGCTGGGTCCGCCGGCCAGCGGCGGAGTCTTGCCCGCCTTCATTTGCGAGAAGCCGAAGCGGGCTTCCATCAGGGACTTCGGACTGATGGTCCAGGTTGCGCCGCCCACGATCTGAATCACCGGGGCATAGACGTGGCCGTCTCCGCCCATGCCGGCCGTGCCCATAATCGTTCCTGGATCATAGGCATTGAACCGGGCCTGCGAGTAGCGGGTAAAGAGGCGCAGGTTCTTTTTTACGTCATAGTCCACCTTCACGTCGCCCTTGTCGCGGTCGAAGGTGTTGGGGTGCAGGATGATGTAGTTGTTGGTCGAGTTGTTGTTGGTGGTGGCCGGCAGCATAGTCTGTACGATCTGCGCGGAGTAGGGGATGACGGCAGACGCGGGAATCTGGCCGTTGACGTATTGCGTGCCGTGGTAGAAGGCCTGCACAGCAAGGCCGGCAAAGCCCATAGCCGCGCCGTATCCATTCGCCGAGCTGCAAACGGCCGAGCCCAAGAGATAGGTGCAGGGGTTGCCAATGGGAAGGTAGCCGAGCGAATTATTCGGATCGCCGGGGTCGTCAATCAGGTAGTAGCCGAGTTGCGCGCCGGTGCTGGTGAGGCCCCGCTCGGACGCGGTGGGCAGGGTGGCGTGATCGGTGAAGGAGCTGGTTTGGCGGAAGCCCTCGTAGTCAAGGAAGAAGAAGAGCTTGTCCTTCTTCAAAGGGCCGCCCAGGGTAGCACCGAATTGATTTTGGTGCAGCGCGGGCTTGCCGCCATAATCCGGCTTGAAGTAGCCGGTAGCATCGAAGTCCGTGTTGCGCACAAACTCCCATGCACGGCCATGAAGATTGTTGGTGCCGTAGCGGCTGACGACATTGATGGTGGCGCCACCGGAGCGGCCGTACTCCGCGCTCATGTTGTTGGTCACCACTTGAAACTCAGCCACGGCGTCCGGAGACAACTGCACCACCTGGTTCGAAAATCCCTGGTTGGAGGTGCCATAGAAGTTGTTGTCCAACCCGTCCAACATATAGTTGTTGAAGACGCTGCGCAGGCCGTTGATATTGAACGACCCCTCGCGTTGACCGTAGCCTGAGCCCAGCTCGCTGGGACTGGGAACGACGCCTGCGGTCAGCTCGACCAACTGAGAGTACTGGCGCCCATTCAGCGGCAGTTCAGCGATTTCGCGCTCATTGATCACCTGCCCGCGTTCGCTGGATTCGGTCTCCAACTGG
>JBAVYF010000541.1:0-2063 GCA_049698655.1 Occallatibacter sp.
TTCAGGAATGCCGTTGCATCGGTTGTCGCGGTGCAATCGAACCCCATTGCCTGCGCAGCGGCAGAGACGTATTCGCCTACGTCTCCGTCATCGTCGATAACCAGGATTCTCTGGATAGTTTTCATCGTTCCTCCGCTTGCTGCCTCCTGATCAATTTGTCAACAACATCCAGATAGAAAGAATTCTCATTTTGCCAGCGTAGCATCGTTGGCTTCCATGACACGGTGAACCATTGCGGCGAATTCAGCGCGTTGATAAGGCTTGTGCAGCAGGGGGCCGTCAACCAGCGGCATGCTTCTTTCAGCCAGCGCCTCCGCCGGAAATCCGGAAGAATAGACGATCCTGAGGCCGGGGCGCAGAGCACGGGCCTTTTGCGCAAGTTCCACTCCGTTCATCCCGCCCGGCATGACGATATCCGTCACCATCAGGTCAATCTCGCTGTGCTGCGCAATCACCTTAAGCGCGCTGGCGCCGTCTATCGCCTCATAGCCCGTAATGCCCATTTCCGCCAGATAGGCGAGGGCTACCTCGAGCAGTTCCACCTCGTCATCCACCACCAGCACCGTACCGCCCAGCTTTGCGTTGAGAGTTACCGGCGTACCGTTCGGAACAGCGTGCGAAAGATCAGTTGCAAGGGGCAGATAAAACGACACCGTGGTCCCTTGACCAAGCTCACTGTAGGCGCGGACGGCACCGCCCGACTGTTTTACGAAGCCATAGACCATGGCCAGGCCCAGGCCTGTGCCCTTGTTGCGCGGCTTGGTGGAAAAGAATGGCTCAAAGGCGCGCTCCAGGATTTCGTGCGACATGCCGTGCCCGGTATCCGTTACCGACACACGAACGTAACGGCCTGCTTTCAAGTCGCCTGCCTGCACCACGGGATGGCTTTCACTCAGGTTCTGCACCTGTGAGGCGATGATGATGGAGCCGCCCTCCGGCATCGCATCCCGCGCATTGACCACCAGATTGAGCAGTGCGCTTTCCAGCCCCGCGGGGTCGACAAACAGCGGCGGTACGGACTCATCGATGCGGGTCGTGATCTTGATCTCCGCGCCCAGCGCGTGGCCGGCCAGTTCGATCATGTTCTGAATCGAGTCTCCCAGCAAGACAACCGACGGCTTCAACTCCTCGTTGCTGGAGAAAACCAACAGACGCCGTGTGATGTCCGCGCCTCGCGTAGCTGCCTTTTGCGCGGTCTTCACTCGCTTAATGGCCGCTTCGTTGCCGGCGACCAGACGGTCGAGCAGATCCAGATTCCCAATGATGACACCGAGCAGGTTGTTGAAATCATGAGCGATTCCACCCGTCAATTGGCCGATCGCTTCCATCTTCTGGCTTTGGTATAACTGACGCTCCAGTTGCTTTCTCCCGCTGATGTCGCGGATCGCCGCCGTCACCAGGATGCCCTCGGCGCTCTCCAGCGGGCTCAGCATGATCTCGATGGGAAACACCGTTCCATCCTTGCGCCGCCCGTGGAGCTCAATCCCCGTGCCGATCTGCTGCGCCAGCGCCTCTGCCGTGGTACGAAGAGCATCGGCGATCAGCCGCTCCGCAAAGCCCTCCGGGATGATGCTCTTTACCTTCTGGCCCAGGAGCTCATCGCGCCGGTACCCGAACTGCTTCTCCGCCCGAGCATTCAACAGGACAATCTCCCCGCCCTGGTTCACCACCACCATTCCGTCCGGCGCCGCCTCCATCAGTCCCCGGTACCTGGCTTCCATCTGCGCCAGATGCTTTTCCGCATCCTTGCGCACGGTAATATCGCGAATTGCCGCCGTCACCAGGATTCCCTCGGCGCTCTCCAGCGGGCTCAGCATGATCTCGATAGGAAACTCGCTTCCATCTTTCCGCCGGCCGTAGAGCTCAATCCCGGTTCCGATCTGCTGCGCCAGAGCTTCGGCCGCAGTCCGGGTTTCGTCGGCGATCAGGCGTTCCGCAAAGCCCTCCGGAATAATGTTGGTGACCTTCTGGCCCAGCAGTTCATCGCGGCGGTATCCGAATTGCTTCTCTGCCTGGGCATTCAACAGGACAATCTCCCCGCCCTGGTTCACCACCACCATTCC
>JBAVYF010000542.1:0-3370 GCA_049698655.1 Occallatibacter sp.
GTTGAATGTCGTGTAGTTGCCGCGGCGTCCGCGAAAGCAAAACAGATGGCCGCTAAAGGGATATGTGGCGCGCCACATATCCCTTTATATGTGCCGGCCAAGAAAATGTAGCGGCGCGCGATAAAAGCACGTCTTTCCATGGTGTTACCGGGCTGTACCGCCACATAATAATCAAAGGTTTTCCAACAACTGCAGGACACGATCCTTGGGTTGAAACCGCGCCGGCAGTTTGCCTGAGATGCCCGCCTTATCGAGTCCGCGGCGCATCATCTCGACATCTGCTGCCGCGTAGCGATGCGTGGTGGCGACTTGCGAATGCCCCAGCCAAGCCTGAATGGTTAGAAGGTCCACCCCTGACTGCAACAGCATCATCGCCAGTGAGTGGCGAAAGACATGCGGTGTGATGGATTTGCCTGCCAACTCAGGTACATTTACCGCGGCCGCGGCGACAGCCCGCCGCACAATGTGTGTAGCGCCAAAACGTGTCAGCCGCATCTCGCCCCTGCCAACAAAGAGAGGGCGCGGCTCACAAGGCTCGCCCCCGCGCTCTCGTATCAATGCCTTCAGAGCTTTGACGAGGTCATCTGGCATCGGCACGATCCTCTCCTTGCGCCCCTTGCCGCGCAGCAGCACCTGTGGCCGCGTGCGGTCAAGCCGGAGATCGCATGCATTGACACCGAGCGCCTCGGAAACGCGCGCACCGGTGCGTGCGAGGAAAAGCAGCAAGGCCCGATCCCGGCGGCCGCGTGGCGCTCGCTGATCGGGTGCGTCGATGAGAGCGTCAAGCTCGCGTCGCGTGAGATGACGCGTTATTTCGGTGTGCGCCTTCTTGAGCGGGATAGCGAGGACACGCTGGGCGATACCAAGTAATGCAGGATCGTTCGCTGCCACGTGATGGAAAAATGACCGGATCGCTGTCAGGCGGGCATTGCGCGTCTGGATCTTATTCTTCCGCTTCTTTTCGAGTTCGTCCAGAAAGGTGAGAATGAGGTCCCGGTCCAGATCCTCGACGGCCAGAGCACAGGGCTTGCGGCCGGTCCGTTCGGCGGCGAACAGGATCAGCAGGCGCAAGGCATCGCGATAGCTGGCGATGGTGGAGCGGCTGGCATTCCGTTGTTTGGTGAGCCGGCTACGGAAGAAAGACTCCAGCAGCGGTGGGAGGGTCGACTGCGCACTCATGACACCCCTCCACCGATAAAGGCGCGATCAGCCGCAATCCCCAGCAAATCGGCCGTGCCCGTCACGTAGTAGGCCGTATCGGTGTAGCGGGCATGGCCAAGATAGGTTGCCAGCAAGGGCAGCAAGGCTTGCACATCAAGCTGCTCGCGATGCCAGACGGCAAGGCGCGTGACGGCGAAGCGGTGCCGCAGGTCATGTGGATGCAAAGCCTCGAAGCCGGCGAGCTTGCAGGCTGCGCTGAACGCTATATTCAGGCCAGCTGACGATAGCCGGTTGCCGCGCGAGCTGAGAAAAAATGCTGAATCCTTTGGAACTGGAAAGACTTCATCCCGATGCCGGGCGTATTGGCGTAGCGCTGCCAGCGTTGTGGCATGGACCGGAACGAGGCGATCCTTGCGGAACTTGGTTCTCCGGATATGCAGAACACCGTCGCCAAGATCGACATCGGCACGATCGAGACGGCGTGCCTCGCCGGAGCGCAGGCCCGTGCTCGCCAGCAATCCCACCAGCACCGTCAACACCACACTCCGTTCTGGGTAGCGGGGCGAAACGCTGCGGCATGCGGACATGAGCGATCCGAGTTCCTCCCCGCTCAGAATGTGCGGCGGCGGAACGGCGCGGGACCTGGGAAGCCCGCGGGGGTCGAGTATCTCGGTCCGCGCATCGTAGACGGCGAGATACTCGCAGAAGCGGCGGATGACCCCATGACGGATGGCGCGGCCGTTGGCCGTTCCCTCCCACGACAGGATGAAGTTGAGCGCCAGGTCCCGTGTCAGAGGTCCCTCGATCTCCTTGGCCTCCACATAGCGGGCCAGCGCCCGCAGGGTCGCTGCCTGCTTCTGGAATGCGTAGCCAAGCGAGACGCGCAGAGCAATGTAGCCCTCGACCCTGCCGGCGAGTTCTTCGGCGAAACTCCTCATGACGCACCTCCCGGAAAGGGCAGCGCAACGTCGGCGAGTTGTGGCAGCGCCACCTTTACATAGATGGCGGTAGTGTCGATGCTCCGGTGGCCGAGCAGGTCCGCGACCTCGTTGATGGGCCGCCGTTGGCTGACCATTTGCGTCGCCAGGCTGTGGCGCAGCAAATGGGCTCCGGCAACACCGGAAAGAGTTACCCCGCTTCGTTCCAGGCGTGAACGCACGATCCTCGAAATACCGCCGCTGGACCTGAACGGTCCTATCGGCGGCACATGGGACAGAAACACTCGCTGGCTGCCGATCCTGGGCCTGGCATGCAGCACATACTCTGCAAGCGCCTCGCCTGCTTCCTGCAAGAGCGGCACCACCCGCTCGCGCTTCGACTTGGTCCGCCGTACCAAAACCTCTGCCGCTCGCCAGCGGATATCCTCCAGTTCGAGCATGCGCAGCTCCTTGTTGCGCAGCCCCGTGGTGGCAAGCAAAAGCAGGAGAGCGCGATCCCGCACGCTGGATGGCGTCGCCGCGTCAATCGCGCCGATTGTGCGTCTGACATCTTCCCAGGCAAGCCGGGGCGGCAGGTGCGCCAGCCGCCAGCACGGTGTTCGTGGAACAAACCGGGCGAGATCCTGGCTGGTGAGGTCCGACCACCGCAAGAAACGGAGGAATGTGCGAATGTATGAGGTGGTCGAGGACCGCGTACTGCCGCTGGTCGGCGGCGACAGCAGATGCTGGACCAGAGCGAGCACATGTTCACCTGTCATCGCGGCAAGTGTCTGATCCGGGGCGTGATTGTGATACCAGGCGATGATCCGGCGAGCAGTCAGGAGCAGTCCCTCGCAGGTCTTGGGCTCCAGCCCCCGCACCTGCCGCAGGTGATCCAGATAAGCGCCGAGCAGCGGTCCGTCGGGATCGGGGACTGCATGCCGATCCGGCGTTGAAAACCGGTGTGGCGCGAGCCGGCGGGCATACGCGATGACTGTTCGCGCCGCGATCCGGGGCGTGGCTGTCGGCAAGCTCTGCACGAAGCGATCGATGGCGAACGCGCTGAATCTGGCGAGCCGGCTGATATAGACCTTGGCTGACCTGCGCTTGTAACCGAGTTCAAAGAAATGTGCCGCGACGCGGTCCATCTCCCCGCCCAGTGCCCCGCTGCGAAGACGCCGAAGCACCTTCGGATACTTAAAATACTGTTCCAACATGCACTCCCTCCTTCATGTCCCAGGAAATCCTGAGCTAGACGGAGAAAGTGATGGAATATTATGTGGCGGTACAGC
>JBAVYF010000543.1:0-3024 GCA_049698655.1 Occallatibacter sp.
CGCGACAGCGGTCCAGCAGGAAAACCTCGTCGCCGGCCAGCACGTAGCCGGGCTTGAGCGCGCCCTTTCCGGCGGCTGCGGCCTCAATCTCCGCCACAAAGCGGCCCACGGCGGTGAATCCAGCGCCCCAGCGCGCGGCGGTCATCGAGTAAGTCTCCGCGGATACGGTCTTTCGGGGACCATCTTCGGTACGGCGCGGCTCATGGATGCGCAGATCATTCGGCTCCAGAATACCTTCCCCAGCGCGCCAAAGCCAGCCCCATGAAGCCAAAATGGACCAAAACAGGAGCAGAAAGTTGCCGCAAGGCGTGTGGAGGGCGTCGTCGAACGAGTCTGGCTATTGGCCGAAAGTGGGGCAACTTGTCAGAAGCCAGCGCAGGTTACCTCAGCCCGACCATAGGCCTTTGGGGCATCATTCAACAATTCAAGTCTCCAGAGCCTTGATTTTTCTTTATCGTTTCATTCTGTTCCTGTTAGACTGTGTCCCAACTCAGGGCTCCGACCGCGCGACTTCCCTTCGCTGGCAAACCTGGTACACCGTCAACGCCGCAGGAAAGCACGGTTCCCGTCTCTGGGAATTCCCCACTGCTAAGGAGAAGTATGAACAATCCATGCCGGTGTTTGAGCCTGGCCTCGATGACGATTCTTGCCTCAGGTCTTGCTCTCTCAGCCGCGGCCCAGACCGCCTCCGTTCCCAATGCCCGTATTCGCGGGCCCATCAACGATGCAGCGCGAGTGACGCTGGCGGGCAACACCCGTCCGGAAGCCACCCCCTCCAACGACCTCGGCCCGGTGGACGATGGGCTGACGCTCAGTCACATGCAACTGCTTCTCAATCGTGCTTCCGCGCAGCAGGCGGCTCTGGACGCCTACACCGCCAGTCTTAACGACAAGAGTTCGCCCAACTTTCACCAGTGGCTCACTGCCCAGCAGATTGGCGCGAACTACGGCGTGGCGCAGGCCGACATCGACCAGGTGACCGGCTGGCTAACGGCACACGGGTTTACCGTCAACGGGGTGTATCCAAGCAACGTGCTCATCGATTTTTCCGGCACGGCAGACCAGGTTCGCGAGGCCTTCGGCACTGAGATTCACAGCTACCAGGTCAAGGGCGTACGCCACATCGCGAACGCAAACGACCCGAAGATTCCCGCGGCTCTCGCGCCGGTTGTCGCCGGCATCGTCTCGCTGAACGACTTCAGGCCCCGGCCCATGCATCAGGCCAAACCCAACTACACCTTCACCTCGGGCGGGTCTACTTATTACGCGGTCACTCCGCCGGATCTGGCCACCATCTACAATCTCAACCCCGCCTTCGCGGCCGGCTACACCGGCAAGGGCCAAACCATCGTGGTCATTGAAGACACAAACGTCTATTCCACGAGCGACTGGACCACCTTCCGCAGCGCCTTCGGCCTTTCAAAATACACCTCCGGCTCGTTCACACAGGTCCATCCGGGGGTCGTTGGCTGGCCAGGCAACTGCACCGATCCCGGCGTGAATGGCGATGACGTGGAAGCGATTATCGACGCGGAGTACGCCTCGGCATCCGCGCCAAATGCCGCAATCGTGCTTGCCTCATGCGCCGACACCACAACTACCTTCGGCGGATTGATCGCTCTCCAAAACCTGCTGACCCATCCCGAACCGCCTCCTTTGGTGAGTATCAGCTATGGCGAGTGTGAGGCCTATAACGGCGCCGCGGCCAACTTCGCCTACAGGATCACCTATGAAATAGCCGCTCTCGAAGGTGTATCGGTATTTGTCTCCTCGGGAGATGAGGGCGCCGCCAGTTGCGATGCCAATCAGAGCGTGGCTACACACGGCATCGGCGTCAGCGGGTTCGCCTCAACACCCTATAACGTAGCCGTGGGCGGAACCGACTTCGGCGATAGCTATCTCGGAGAGAACGCCACATACTGGAATGCGACCAACACATCGACTTACGGCTCGGCCATCTCCTATATGCCCGAGATTCCCTGGAACGACTCCTGCGCCAGCACACTGGTCGCCAACATTGTTACCGGCTCGCCGATAACATACGGACCGGCCGGCTTTTGCAACACCGCGTATGGCGAGGATTACTTCCTGACCACTGCCTCGGGCAGCGGCGGGCCGAGTGGCTGCGCCTTCGGCTCGCCCTCGATCGCCGGAGTGGTAAGCGGCACCTGCGCGGGCTACCCCAAACCCTACTGGCAGTCGCTTGTCGGTGTCCCGAATGACCACGTGCGCGACATTCCCGACGTCTCGCTGTTTGCCGCTAACGGTCTATGGGGCCACTACTACCCCATCTGCTACAGCGACCCGAGCGGCGGAGGCGTGCCTTGCACCGGCGCTCCTGACACGTGGCCCGGCTATGGCGGCACCAGCTTTGCCTCGCCCATCATGGCTGGCATCCAGGCTCTGGTTAACCAAAGGCACGGACGCCAGGGTAATCCCAACCCAACCTATTACAGGATTGCAAACGCCGAGTACGGAAAGAACGGGAGTGCAGCCTGCAATTCCAGCAACGGCAATGCAGTCGGTTCAAGTTGCGTCTTTCACGATGTGACCCTGGGCGACATGGATGTGAATTGCACTGCCGCCCAGATTCAGTCAGGGAAGAAAACCTATACCGCCTCCTTCAACTGCTACCTGGACGGCGCCACCAACGGCGTGCTCTCCACCTCGAATCACAGCTACAAACCGGCATACGCAGCGGGAACCGGATGGGACTTTGCCACCGGCATCGGCACGGTGAATGCCTCCAATCTGGTCTTCAGCCCCTGGTGGTAGGCCAGTTTTCTCTACTTGAAAAGTCAAACGGCGCGGAGAAGCGATTCTCCGCGCCGTTTCTGTCAGTATGAAAAGTCCCTGGCCGCTCAGAACCCTTCCAGCACATCGGCCACCAACTGCCGCGCGAACTCCCGCGAAAGCCGCTCCACGGCCGCCGGGTCCTCCTCGAAGAAGCTGGCCAGGTTGGTGGTGGACTGATATTGCTGGCGGTAGACGTAGTTCTTGTTCTCGTAAAGAACCTTGCCGTCC
>JBAVYF010000544.1:0-3975 GCA_049698655.1 Occallatibacter sp.
CTTCAACCGCTGGCCGCTCCTCGATGGGAATGGAGTCGCCGGTCGCCGTGGCCATATCAACCGTGGACCAGGGCGCTGCCACATAGAACGGGATGCCGTGCTCATGAGCCAGAATCGCCACGTTGTAGGTGCCGATCTTGTTGGCCGTGTCGCCATTGGCTGCAATGCGGTCCGCGCCGACGACCACGGCCTGGATGCGCCCGGCCCGCATCAGGCTGGCGGCCATGTTGTCGCAGATCACCGTGGTGGGAATCTTGTCGGCCATCAGCTCCCAGGCCGTGAGCCGCGCGCCTTGCAGAAAGGGCCGTGTCTCGTCCGCGTAAACGTGGATGTGTTTGCCCTGCTCGACCGCCGAGCGGATGACGCCCAGCGCGGTCCCGTAGCCGCAAGTCGCCAGAGCTCCGGCGTTGCAGTGAGTCAGTACACCACCCTGCTGCGGCAGTAGCGCCGCGCCAAATGCGCCCATGGTCTTGCAGGCGGCAATGTCTTCCTCGTACATCGCGTGCGCTTCGGTAAGGAGCTTTTCCTTGATCTGGTCGAGAGGAGTGCCCGCAGCCAGCAGGCCAGCAAACAGCCGCTTCATGCGGTCGATGGCCCAGAACAGATTCACCGCCGTGGGGCGCGTCGCGGCCAGCCGCGAGCAGATGCGGTCGAACTCCGGCGCAAACTCGGTCGCCGTGGCGGCCTTGGTGCCGAGAGCGCCGAGGGCGACGCCGTAGGCGGCTGAGACGCCGATGGCGGGCGCGCCGCGGACGACCATAGTGACGATGGCGTCGGCAACCTGCTCATAGGTCGCGGCGAGTACGTAGCTCTCCTCCAGGGGGAGCCGGGTCTGATCGAGAAAACGGACGCCTTCCGGAGTCCAGGCAAGCGTAGGAATCATGCAGTCCCAGTTTAAACTGCTGCGCTGCGTCCCACTCGCGATGTCAGCTCTGCTTTGTCAAAGAATCCGTTCATACGGTTGATAGACCGGCTCCCAGACGTAGGCGCGGAGACGTTCGCGCAGCGTTGCATCGTCCACGGCTTCGGCGGTTCCGTCGGCCATTGCTTGCTTGGCGGCGGCCTCGGCGATCACCAGGCTCACCTTGCGGCAATCGGCGATGGGCGGCAGCAACGGGGCGTTCGGGTCTTCGAGCGCCGGCGACAGGCCGGCCAGCGCCTTTGCCGATGCCATGATCATGGCGTCAGAAACTCGTGTAGACCGCGAGACCAGAATGCCCAGCGCAAGGCCGGGAAAGATGAACGAGTTGTTGACCTGCGAGATGCGCACCAGTTTGCCGTTGACCTCGACCGGATCAAACGGGCTTCCGGTTCCCACCAGGACGCGTCCTGCGGTCCAGCGCAACAGGTCGGCCGGCTTGGCCTCGGCCTTGGAAGTGGGGTTCGACAGCGGAAAGATGATCGGGCGCTCGGTATGGCTGGCCATCTCGCGCACAATCTCCTCGGTAAACGCGCCGGGCTGAGCGGAGACGCCGACCAGAATCGTCACCTTGGCGTTACGCACCACATCGAACAGGTTGATGGCGCCTGTGCCTGTCAGCTTCCATCCTTCGACATCGGCTCTCTTGTGCAGCAGCGTCTCCTGGCCGGGCCGTATGCCCTCGCATCCCTCGACGAGAAGGCCATAGCGATTGAAGGAGTAGATGCGTTTGCGAGCCTGCTCTTCGGTCAGTCCTTCTTCCTTCATCTCGGCAACCAGCAAGTCGCTGATGCCGATGCCCGCCGATCCGGCCCCGAACATCGCAACGGTCTGCTCTTTGAGCGGAAGGCCGGTGGCGCGAACCGCGGCCAGCAGCGTGCCGGTGGTGATGGCGGCGGTTCCCTGGATGTCGTCGTTGAAGGTGCAAAGCCGGTTGCGGTAGCGCTTGAGCAAAATGGCCGCGTTGACGCCCGCGAAGTCCTCCCATTGCAACAGAATGTGCGGCCAGCGGCGCCCCACGGCGGTCACAAACTCTTCGATGAACTCGTCGTACTCCGGGCCGCGGATGCGGTGGTGCTGCCAGCCGATGTAAAAGGGTTCGTGGAGAAGCGCTTCGTTGTCCGTGCCTACGTCAAGCAGAATCGGCAGGCAGTGCTCGGGAGGGATGCCGCCCAGCGCCGTGTAGAGGGCCATCTTGCCGATGGGAATGCCCATGCCGCCGGCGCCCTGGTCGCCCAGGCCGAGAATGCGCTCGCCGTCGCTGACCACAATGCAACGCACCTCGTCATAGCGCGGGTCAGAGAGAATCTCCTCGATGCGGTCCTTGTGCGTATAGCTGAGGAAGAGCCCGCGCGGCCTGCGCCAGATCTCGCTGAAGCGCTGGCAGCCCTCGCCCACGGCTGGCGTATAAACAATGGGCAGCAACTCTTCCGTGTGGTGCGCGATCAGCGAGTAAAAGAGCGTCTCGCAGTTGTCCTGCAGGTCGCGCATGTTGCTGTACTTGAGGAAGGCGGTATCCCGGCCGGCCAGGACTCTCATGCGGCGTTCCCGCTGGTCTTCCAGGGTTCCAATATGAGGAGGCAGAAGCCCATGCAGAGCAAAGGTGGTGCGCTCCTCTTCGGTAAAGGCAGTGCCCTTGTTGAGCCGGGAATTATGAAGCAGCTCAAACCCGTGAAGACGAGTCCGGACCACGTCTTGCGCCTTGTTTGCCTCAATTACCTCGTTCATTGCGATCTTCTCCTTGATGCCGATTTGGCACCTGTGTTTTTGCCCCCATCAGGGCAACAGACCATGCTACCCCTCGACGAAAGCCAGGTCTGTGACGCAGGTCGCAGAAGGTCGCGGCCCATTTATCCGGTTTTCGGTCGAGGAACTTGGGTTTCCTACACCGGCGCATGGAACTTTCATCTATTTTTCGAATCAATGAGCCCTGTCCAGGCGGAAAAGCCATGGGAACACGCCTACTCGAAGGTGAGCACGGCGATCTCCGGGCTGGTGCCGACGCGCATGGGAGGGCCCCAGGTTCCGGCTCCGCTCGATGTATACACTTGCAGCGCGCCGAAGCGCTGCAAACCATATGTGAACTTGCCGAAGACCCGGCGCGTGAGCCAGGTGAAGGGAAAGAGCTGTCCGCCGTGGGTGTGGCCGGAGATTTGCAGGCTGATGCCGGCCTGCTCCACGACCGGCAGCCGGTTGGGCACGTGGTTGAGCAGAATGCTGGCCTGGCCGGGAACCAGGCGCAGGCTCTCCAGGGCGGCGCGAAGCCGGATGGGGTAGCCGGAGTCGCCATGGGAAACGCCGACGATGTCGACGCCATCGACGGTTACCTTTTCATTGGCCAGAACGCGAATGCCGACGCGGGTGAGGACCTCGGTGTAGAGGGCTACATGGCCAAACTCATCATGGTTGCCTGTCGAGAAGTAGCTGCCCAAAGGTGGGGCAAGCTGGCCAAAGGGCGCGGCCAGAGCCTCTGCGTCGGCCTTGGCGCCGTCGAAGAGGTAGCCCGGGATGAAGATGATGTCCGGATTGAGGCGCGCCGCCAGAGCCACGATGCGGTGGCTGAAACCGGCGCCGTTGACGTGGCCCAGATGCAGGTCGCTGGCCACAAGTGCCGTGCGCCCATGCCAGCTCTCGGGCAGGCCAGCGAGCCGGATGGGGATGTGCCGGATGCGAATGACACGCGCGTTCACCATTCCGTAGAGGCTGACCGCAACGGCCAGACTATAGAGCGTGGCGGCCAGCAGTTGCCGCTCCGCGGTCAGCCCCACCGAGGGCAATCTCAGAAGCGCCAGCGCTGGCCAGCTCAGCCAGCAAAGGCAAGCGGCCAGGAAGAAGAAGTTGAGCAGCCCCAGCCACACCGAGGCAAGCCTGTAGAGCAGCGTGACCAGCCGGTTTGCGGAGTAGAACCCAAGCAGGGCGGCGGCGATGAAACTGAAAGCCAGCAGGAAGAGCGCCGCCCGCAAGGCCAGTGCGGCCGAGGGGCCAAAGAAGACGATCCACGTGTGATAGATGAACCAATGTGCGAGTAACAGGAGGGCTTGCATCAGGACAATTCC
>JBAVYF010000545.1:0-17005 GCA_049698655.1 Occallatibacter sp.
GAGGAGGGCTGTTCAAGAGCAATCTCGCGGACGGTCTGTGTGGCTGGGTTCATTTTGATCTCCTTCTCTTGCAGCATGGAGGAGCGCCGCGCTCGCCGGCAGCGACTTTGGTCACTATCCGCAAAAGGAATTAATCGTCAATTTTCATTTTGAGTCTTAATTCTGTATCCTCGGATCGCCGCAATCGTCAACATTAAATCAACGCAGGCGGGGGCAACTGAGATATATTGGTCCGTAGCCGGGAGGCGAAGCCAGAATTCCGGTCCAAGTGAGAGAAGCGCCTCTCCCAGGAGACCTGATGGAAACTCAGAATTTCTACGAATTCCTCCAGATCAGCCCCAATGCCGAGCCCGAAACTATTCATCGTGTATATAGATTTCTGGCGGCCCGCCTTCACCCGGACAACACGGAGACCGGCGATGCGGGAAAGTTCTTCCTGTTGAAGCAAGCTTATGACGTATTGTCCGATCCGGCGCGCCGCGCCAAATACGATGCGGCTTACGAAAAGGAGGTGCCCCCGCCAGACCCCTTATCCACTTCAATTGATTTTCTGGATAACATCGACGGCGAGTTGAACCGGCGTTTGGCGGTGCTAGCGCTGCTCTATATCCAGCGCCGCGTAAACCCCAGGACCCCGGAAGTTTCACTGATGGAGGTTGAAGTGCGCATGGGGTTTCCCCGGGATTATTTGGAATTCACGACCTGGTATCTTCAAAAGAAAGGGTACATTACGCGCGCCGACAACTCAGCTTTCACGCTAACGGCGGAGGGCGTGGACTTCGTGGAAACGCAACGCGGGAATATCCCCGTTCTGAATAAATTGCTGAGCAGCGGCACGGGTTCCTCCGCCGTGGATTCACCGGAGGCGAACAACGCGCCCGCCTCTCCCCGCAAGCCGATTATTGTGCCGTCGGCGAGGGCGCATTAGACGGATCAGCGCGCAACGCATTAGGCGGATCAGCGCGCAAAATGACGCCACTGCAGGTACGCCGGATATTCAGAAAATTTCGTTTGATGGATCCGGCGCCATATCCATAGCGATAAGCCGATTCGCCGCCTGATAGAATCCACGGGTGAGCACTCAGCGCTTTGATCTCGTTGCCGTCCTCGAAGGCACGGCGTTGTTCTCCGGTCTCTCTGCGGAGGAACTGCGCGCACTGGCTGCGCGCACCGTGCGCAAGCGATTCAAGAGCGGCGAACTGCTGTTTTCCGAGGGCGAACCCTGCCATGGATTGCACGTCATCGCCACGGGAAAGGTGCGCATCTTCAAGGCTTCGGTCAACGGCCGCGAGCAGGTGCTGGCCGTGAATCAGGCCGGAGAGTCGGTAGCGGAGCTGCCCATCTTCGATGGAGGAGTTTACCCCGCCTCCGCCATCGCCATTGAGGAAACTCAGATCGCCTTCATCTCGCAGCGCGATTTTCACAGCTATTGTCTCGAACATCCCCAGGTCGCTCTCAAGGTGCTCTCCGTGGCCGGCGCGCGGCTCAGGCGCCTGGTGGGCATCATCGAGGAACTGTCGTTTACCACCATTCGCCAGCGCCTTGTCGCGATGCTGGTTAAACTGGCGCAGAATGAGGGCATCAAGACCGGCAGCGGCATCGAGTTTCAATTGCCTGCGACCCACCAGGAGCTGGCCAATCAGTTAGGAACGGTGCGCGAGCTGATCTCGCGCAATCTGATGCGCCTTCAGGCCGAAGGCCTGCTCGATGTCGATGCCCGCCGGATTGTGGTCAAGGATATGAAGGGCTTGAGCGCTCTTCTGGAGGCCGCGCCTTAGCCGGAAAACTTTCGTACGGCAGAAAGCCTCCCTCAACCTTGACTCTGTGCCGTGCCGTTCCGTATGCTGCGATGGTTTCCGCGTGGCCCTTGAACTCCTACCTGAAGCCGCGCAGGGAGAGCCACTATGAGCACTGCTTCCTCGGCAGTAACGCCCGTTCTGAGGCCTGCCGCAGCCCCGTTTCTTGTTCGCCGCGCCGCGGTACTGGGCGCCGGGACCATGGGTTCCCGTATCGCCGCCCACCTGGTCAATGCCGGAATTCCTACGCTGTTGCTCGATCTGGTCCCGGCGGGCGAAGGCGATCGAACCAGGCTGGCAAAATCCGCGCTCAACGCCCTGGTCAAGGCAAAACCGGCGGCCCTCTATGAGGCCTCGCTGGCCGCGCTGATTACCCACGGCAACTTCGAGGATGATCTGCCCGGGCTGGCCGGCTGCGACTGGGTGATCGAGGCCGTGGCCGAAAACCTGGCCATCAAGACGGCGCTGCTGGCACGGGTTGTGCCCCATCTGGCCCCTCATGCCCTGCTCACCACCAACACCTCTGGGCTGCCGATTGCGCAGATCGCCGCCGGTCTCGACGGCCGCCGTGACCGCTTCTTCGGAACGCATTTTTTCAATCCGCCGCGCTACATGCGGCTGCTCGAGGTGATTCCCACCGCCGAAACCGATCCGGCTGTCGTGGCCTCCTTTTCCGCCTTCGCCGACCGCAACCTCGGCAAGCAGGTGGTCTTCGCCAACGACACGCCCAACTTCATCGCCAACCGCGTGGGAGTCTCGGTGATGTTCACGGCGGCCGCGCTGATGCTGGAGCGGGGCCTCACCATCGAAGAGCTGGACGCGCTGACTGGCCAGGCCGTCGGCTGGCCCCGCACCGGCACCTTCCGGTTGGCCGATATGGTGGGCATCGACATCCTCGCTCATGTGGCCGCCAACTTCCCTCAGGGCGTTGCGCAAAGCGGCTTTTCTCGCATTCTGGAGGAGATGCTCAAGCGCGGCTGGCTAGGCGACAAGACCGGCCAGGGTTTCTATAAGAAGATTCGCGGCGCCGACGGAAAAGACCAGCGCATGGTGCTCGACCTCAGCACCTACGAGTACCGCCCGGTAGCCAAACCCGCTCTGCCCGCCCTTGAGATGGCCAAAAATGCCGCCACGCTGCCGGAGCGGTTGCGGATGCTTTTGGCAAACGACCCGGCAAAGGACAAGGCCGCGGGCTTCCTGTGGCCGTTCCTCGCCGCGCTGTGGAACTATGCCGCCGACCGCATCGGCGAAGTGGCCGGCGACGCGGCCTCCATCGATAGCGCCATGCGCGCCGGCTTCAACTGGGAGATGGGGCCCTTCGAGATGTGGGACGCCGCCGGGGTGGCTTCCACAGTCGCGCGCATAAAGGCCCACGGTCTGCCGGTTAGCCCGAGCGTCGAGGCTTTGCTGGCTGCCGGCCAGCAGAGCTGGTATGCCCGCGACGGCCGCGCGTGTTTCCAGCCGCAGAAGAAACGCCTGGAGCCGGTCGCCACCTTCCCCGGCCATGCCCGGATTGCCGATTTCCGTCGCTCCAATGGCGTCGTTCGCTCGAACGCCGGAGCCTCGCTGGTCGATCTGGGAGACGGCATCGGCTGCATCGAGCTGCACTCGCTCAAGAACGCCATCGGCGGCGACGTGCTGTCGCTGGTCTCGGCGGTGCTCAATCCCGCCTCCGATGCGGTGCGCGACTTTGCCGGCTTTGTAATTTCGAGCGACCGGGAAAACTTTTCCGTGGGCGCAAACCTGATGCAACTGCTGCTGGCCGCGCAGGAGGGCGAGTGGGAGGAGCTGGGGGCGGTCATCCACGGCTTTCAGCAGATGACGGCAGCGATCAAGTACTGCCCGCGGCCGGTGGTCGCCGCGCCCTTCGGCATGACCTTCGGCGGTGGCGCGGAGATTTGCCTGCACGCCGCGCGCCGTCAGCCTCATGCGGAGACCTACATCGGCCTGGTCGAGGCTGGCGTCGGCCTCATCCCCGGAGGCGGCGGAACGAAGGAAATGTTATTGCGGGCCATCGACGCGGCCACGGCGCTTGCGAACCCCGACCCCCGCGACCCGCCCTCGCGCTTTGCCCAGTCAGCCGAGATGGCCACCGCGCTCAGACGGTCCTTTGAAACCATCGCGTTGGCCAAGGTCTCCACCTCAGCCGCCGAGGCCCGCTCGCTCGGCCTGCTGGCCCCCGCCGACGGCATCACCCTCAACCGCGAGCGCCTGCTGCTGGACGCCAAAGCCCGGGTCGCGGTGCTGGCCGGGGCAGGCTATGCGGCACCGCAACCGCGCATACGTATTCCCGCGCCCGGCATGGCAGCTCTGGCAACCCTCGAAACCGGCGCTTTCCTCATGGGCGAGGCCGGCTACGCCTCCGAGCACGACCAGAAAGTCGCCCGCTGGGCGGCCTACATCCTGGCCGGCGGCCGGGTGACCCCCGGAACCCTGGTCAGCGAACAGTACATCCTCGACCTGGAACGCGAGGCATTTCTCTCCCTGTGCGGCGAGCGCAAGACGCAGGAGCGAATCGGCTTTACGCTGAAAACCGGCAAGCCGCTGCGCAACTAGTCTTGAAGTCGAAGTGGAATGGGTTGATGATGAGCAGGTCTGAAAGTTTGCCATGATTTGTGCCGGAGTGAGAAAAAGCGGGTGGTTGCTGGGCGGGCTGCTTTGTGCCTGCTCGCTGGTTCCGGCGCAGCGCCCAGAGCAAACCCCCGCGCAACTCAACGTATCCGGTCAGATCGTCATTAACGGTCAATCGGCTTCTTACCTCATCCGCCATCTGCCGGTCAGCTCGTTTCCCGGCCTGCCCGTCGAACTCGCAACCCTGCTCAACCGCCGCGGCTGCCTGATTCCGCAGACCTACGAGGCGCATCACCCGGAAAACGTCATTCACGCCAGCCTGGAGCACGCCGGCTCCTCCGATTGGGCGGTTCTCTGTTCGCAGCGGGGAACCGTTTCGCTGCTTGTCTTCTTTTCCAGCGCCCCGGCTGAGTTGCTGGTGCTCTCCGCCGCGCAGGAAACCGAGCGGCTGCAAGCTCACGACCCGAGCGGTGTTCTGGGTTTCAACTGGGGCATCGATCCCGTCTCGCCCGAGCAGATTCACCAGGCCCAGATCGGCCTCGTGTATCACCCGGCGCGGCTGGACCACGACGCCCTGGCCGATTCGATTGTCGAGCGTCGCACCGTTTATCATTTTTATTCCAATAGCGCCTGGACCGTGTTGGAAATGCCGGACTGAGTGTTTGTTGTGCCAGAACCACAGGATCGTAAAGGAGCATCCCCCATGCCGGAAGCCGTTATCGTCAGCGCCGTTCGCACCCCGATAGGCCGCGCCCCCAAAGGCGCGCTCTCCACCACCCGCCCCGAAGACCTCGCCGCACTCGCCGTGCGCGGAGCTTTGGACAGGGTTCCAGAACTAAGCAGGGCCGAAATAGACGACGTAATCCTCGGTTGCGCCCAGCCGGAGGGCGAACAGGGCTGGAACGTCGCCCGCTGGGCCGCTCTGCGCGCCCAGTTGCCGGTCGAGGTTCCAGGCGTCACCGTCAACCGCCTCTGCGCCTCCGGCCTTGAAGCTATCGTCCAGGCCGATCTGCGCATCCGCGCCGGCGGCGACTCGGTGGTGGTGGCCGGCGGGGTCGAGTCCATGAGTCTGCTCCCTTTTGGCGGCCTCAAGCCCAGCCCCAATCCCTGGCTCGCCGAGCACTATCCGGCCGCGCTCATCACCATGGGCCTCACTGCCGAGCGAGTCGCCCGCCACTACAGCGTCTCCCGCGCCGATCAGGACGCCTTCGCTCTCGCCAGCCATAAAAAAGCTCTGGCCGCACAGGCTGCCGGCCGTTTTGCCGAGGAGCTGATTCCGGTCGCAATCACCAGTGCCGTTCCCGGCGCGAATGCCGGCAAGCCCACCGTTACTGAATCCATTTTTGCCGCCGACGAAGGCCCCCGCGCCGACAGCTCGCTGGAAGCCCTGGCCAAGCTGAAGCCTGCCTTCCACGCACAGGGAACCGTCACCGCAGGCAACTCCTCGCAGACCTCCGACGGCGCCGCCGCCGCCGTTCTGATGGAAGCCGGACGCGCTCGAGAGCTGGGTATTCGCCCCCTCGCCCGCCTGGTGGCCTATGCCGCCACCGGCTGCCTGCCCGAGGAGATGGGCATCGGTCCCGTTTCCGCCATTCGCAAAGTCCTGCGCCGCGCCGGTTTCACCTTGGCCGACATAGGCCTCATCGAACTCAACGAGGCCTTTGCCGCGCAGGCGCTTGCCGTCATCCGCGAATTGGGCCTCGACCCGGAGCGCATTAACGTCAACGGAGGCGCCATCGCCCTCGGCCACCCTCTGGGCTGCACCGGCGCCAAACTCACCGCAACGCTGCTCAACGAGATGCGCCGCCGCCAGCTTCACTACGGAATGGTCACCATGTGCGTCGGCGGAGGCATGGGCGCCGCAGCCATCTTTGAACTACTGTAAGCGCTGCAGAATCATCCTCGCAAAAACAAAAGCAGCCGGGATTGCTCCCGGCTGCTTCTCATCATCCAATCTTTTTCAGACGGCTCTCGCTCGCTACGCCTTGGCGGTGACCAAAGCCTTCAACCGCGCATTCAGCCGGCTCTTGTAGCGGGAGACGGTGTTGTCGTGCAAAATCCCCTTCTGCACGCTCTTGTCGAGGGTGGAGACGGTCTCGCGATACTGCGCCTGAGCGGCCTTCACATCGCCCTTGACGAGTGCTTCGCGCAGCGAGCGCAGGCTGGTGCGCACGCGGCTGCGGCTGGCGCGGTTCACTGCGGAGCGGGTTTCGGTCTGGCGGGCGCGCTTCAGCGACGATACATGGTTTGCCATGATTCTTCCTTGATCTTTAGCCCTGATTTCAGGGGAGATGATGCGGTGTCAGAATGCAAATCGAGCCGCATCCCTCGCAATTTCTAAGTCTACGGGAAATCGGGCCGTGGGTCAATGCGGACTTGCGGCCCGGCAAGGTTCGCTAGAGAGCGATTCAGATTCCAACGGAACCGGCGCTCAAAAGGATGCGTATGAGGAGGGGATGGAAACGTCCGTTTCAAGCATTCGTGCGGGGACCTACCTGGCTGCGTACTTTGTGCTCTGGACGACCGTGCTGGTGTTGTTGCGAACCTTCGAGGGGTTCGAGATCGGCGAGGCGCTGGCTGCACTCGCGATTCTCGGAGTGATCTTCCCCGCGCTCGCCCTGCTGACCACGCGTCGCATGTCTGCGTTGCCCTTTGCAGTTCATCGTCCCCAGATCGAGACTGCCGCTCTGTTGGTATACCTGGCGGTTGTCGCATGGTTGCTGGTATTGGGGTTCGACCGGATCGCGCACATCAGCGTGGAGCCGTGGCGATCAGTTGCGGTTCTGGGCGTAAAGCTTATGGAGTTTGTTGTCGTTCCCGCAGTAATCCTCATGAAGGTGGGAGACTACAAGACCGCCGAACTCATTCCCTTTTCGCTCGGTTGGCGAGCGCTCCGGCCGGCGTTATGGATGTCTGCGGCGGTTCTCCTCATGCAATCGCTGCTGGGACACGGTCTGCACGACATCCGGGAAGCGCAGTTGCCGATGTGGCTGTTGGCGGCTGCTGCACCGCTGAGCTTCGCGTGGCTGATGGTCGAAGTTGGTGTTGTCGAGGAGTTTTTCTTTCGCGTTCTGCTGCAAGAACGGCTCGCGGCGGTGTTGAGGTCACCGTGGGGCGGTTTGGTCGTGGCAGCCTTGCTCTTCGGTTTGGTCCATGCACCGGGTTTCTATCTGCGGACGGCAGCAACGCAGGAAGCTCTTGGCGCGCATCCTTCGCTCCTGATGGCCGTCGGATACTCCATCGTCATGACTTCGCTTACCGGGCTCTTCCTCGGAATTTTGTGGATGCGCACTAAAAACCTCGCTGTGCTGGTGATCGTGCACGCTGCAGGAGACCTACTACCCAATCTGGTGCCATGGATTAAGGCATTTCATTGAATGCGCTAGTGGTTAAGCCTTCGGGAACTCCGCATTGCAGGATGCTTCGGTTGCCGGTGGAGTACGGGTAACCAGAAAGCAGGTCAGCCGCTGGCTCGCAGTCCTATCACAATGGCTCACGCCCCAGTACCTGAGAAGGCACACTCTTGATTAAAAATTCTTACTACCCGCATTGACTCCCGGCCCCAGCGGCGCTACTCTCAAGCCCAGATACCGAATTAACGATTTGGTAGCCTATTCCATCCCGCGGTTTCCTCCCACAGCCCAGAGCTGCGGCTCGGTCCTGCCCCGCGTCCGCCGGTTTCCCTCTCATTCAGCCGCTTGCCCGCAGCCCATCGTTCGCGCTGCGCGCCGGCCCATCGCTCTGCACCCCTCAACCGCACGTCCTCTTGGAGGCCATCGAACCCATTGAAGATCGCTCTGGAGATTACCCCCAATCTTGAGCCCCTGTTCGGGACTCGCGATGAAAACCTCAGGCTCATGGAAGACTCGCTCGGCGTGCGCATCGATCTTCGCTCCGACGCCGTCCATATCGAGGGACCGGAAACAGGCGTAACCCGCGTCCGGGGCATCTTCGCGGACTTCGAGGCCATGCGCCGCCAGGGCGTCAACCCGCACAACGGAGAACTGAACGGGATGCTGCGCCTTGTCGTCGCCGACCCCGCCACCACTCTGCGTTCGCTGGCCGACAGCGGCAAACAGCGCTCGGCCGGCGTCAAGCGCACCGTCCAGCCCCGCTCCATCAACCAGCGCAAGTACGTCGAGGCCATCGAGCAGAGCGACATGGTCTTCGGCGTCGGCCCCGCCGGCACCGGCAAAACCTATCTCGCCGTCGCCATGGCCGTTGCCGCCCTGAACGCCAAAAAGGTCAGCCGCATCGTGCTCGTGCGTCCCGCGGTCGAGGCGGGCGAGCGACTCGGCTTCCTGCCCGGCACGCTCCAGGAAAAGGTGGACCCCTACCTGCGTCCGCTCTACGACGCCCTCTACGACCTGCTCGATCCGGAGAAGGTCGACAAAATGTTCGAAAAAAACGTCATCGAGGTCGCCCCGCTGGCCTTCATGCGTGGCCGCACGCTCAACGACGCCTTCATCATCATGGACGAAGCGCAGAACACCACCATCGAGCAGATGAAGATGTTCCTCACCCGCATGGGCAACAACTCCAAGGCGGTCATCACCGGCGACATCACCCAGATCGACCTGCCCAACCCGCGCAAGTCCGGACTGCTCGACGCCATCAACATTCTCGACGGCGTCGAGGGCATCCACTTCTGCCACTTCGAAGATTGCGACGTCGTCCGCCACGCGCTGGTGCAGCGCATCGTGAGAGCCTACGAGTCTCATTCGCAGCAGCAGGAACTTCCGCTAGCCCTCGGCGAAGCCATCGAAGTTGGCTCCCAGCCCCGCGAATCCCGGCCGCAGCCTCAGCCGCTGCATCCGGCCAAGCCGCAATAAAAAGATAAAAGGATTTGGATTCCTATGTCTCAAGGTCGGAACTTGAGGAAGCCTGCAACCAGTTTCATTTATGCGGAACAGAGGCCCCCCGGAAGAGAAAGGAAACGGCCATCATTCAGTCTGCGAAGCATTGTTTATGAACTGTTTTAGAATACTATATAAATTGTATACGGCGTTTTATATTGTTGTTTATAAATAGCCTACTGTAAATTCTGCCTGAATTAATGTTAAACTGCCTCTATATAGAGAGTGCTTACGCAAGTACCCTGGGATTGTGCCCCGAAACCGCCCTGGCGCGATATGGGGCTAAGGAGTTGGTGATGCCGGATCTCAACGAGATTTCGAAAACCATCGGGGGAATGCCCTTTGAGGGACTTGTTGCAATCATAATTCTGGCCGCATTTGGGTTGGCAGCTTATGCGATTCATGCAGTTTTGGCCGTGGTCAGGGGGCGACGCTGATGGCAATGCAGGAATGGGTACGTTTGCCGTCTGCTTGGATACTGCAACAGGGGCTCCAAGAACTTCAGTGGGACGGAAACGGCAGGGGTTCCGACAATACTGCGGCCTTAATGAGCCTGACCGCAATCGCGCACCATGCGAACCGGGAAGATGGGGTTGCCCGGCTCACATACGATGAGCTCTGTTCCGTAACAGGTCTTAGCCGTGCTAAATTGTCGAATGGTCTGGATGTCTTAGAGAACATAGAGGTCATCGAACGAGCCACCGAAGGGCGCAGTAGCTATAAGTTATCTAACTTCAATCCTAAAGGTGGGTGGGCGATGCTGCCAGCCGCACGTATGTATTTTTCAGGAAGAATTATCGCGTTCGATGATTTTCGGCTGCGAAATGCGACCGAGTTAAATGCTATGAAGCTATTTTTCCTTTTTGTGGCGCAGCGGGGGCGGGATACCAACATGGCAAACATTGGCTACGATAAGATTGAAGAATATACCGCTATTGACCGATCCAAGATCAAGGCTGCGATTAGCCGACTAGCAGCAATTCCACTCGTCTACGTCGAGCAAGTTCCCAGCAAGAGGAATGAATTGGGTTTTGCCAATGCGTACCGAATTGTCGGTCTGAATCCTTATAAGCATATGGGCACTATGGGGCGCGGACTGGACGCGTATGACTTTAACGAGGTCTGACTCTTAACGTGGGGCAGGTGGGCAGGTGGCCCGCTCATCAGTCCCAAAGAAATCCATGAGCCATGAAAAGCTGTGCCCCGTTCATCGCGGCTTTATCGCGATGAGCGGGCGGGTGGGCCTGTGGCGCACCCTGAGTTTTTGGAATCCTATCCTTCCCTCAAATCTCCGTGCCCCATCCTTCGCGTACTTTGCGAAGGGTGGGTACCACGAACCCCCATGCGAGAGAATAGCGAGCGTTTGGCCGCACCGCAGGTGCTTGCAGATTATTTCCCCACTTCGTGCACAATGATTCTCAGAAGTCTTCCTTCAAATCACGTCCCGGCATGTCCTCTTCGCGCCGCCTTCCAGCCGGAAGCTGCCGGCAGAGGCCGAAACGTCTCGTAACTCCTTTGCCCGGAATATTTTGCAGGGAACTTCATTGTTTTCAATATTTTACAGCGCAACCCTGCCTGTAAACTCATGGAAACAAGGATTTTGCGTCCAAAATACGGGTGGGGGTAGGTGGGAAACCACGAACCTTATGCGAGCGAAGAGCGAACAGTTGGCCCCACCGCAGGTGGTGGGGGTATCCGATGTTCCAGCTTTGTCGTCACATCAAGACCAACGGTAAACGATGCCAATCTCCGGCTCTCGGCGAGCTGGCTTATTGTTATTTCCACGCCCGCACGCATACCATGGCCTCACCAAATTACATCAAATTTGATGACCTCAAGCTCCCCTTGCTGGAGGATTCCGCATCCATCCATGTAGCCATCTCCAAGATAACAGCGGCCTTCCTCTGCTCCCGCATCGATGCGCGCCGCACCGGCCTGCTCCTCTACGCCGTCCAGATCGCCTCGCAGAATATCGATCGCGATTCCGAACGTGAGAATTCCGAAATTGTACATTCCATGACAGTCACCGGCGAAGGCGATGAACTGGCCCCGGAAAAGGAAATCTGCGAACCCGGCGATTGCGCAAGCTGCATTCGGCGCGATACATGCGACGACTACGATCCCGATGACGAGGACGAGTAGCCGACGAACCCGCGTAGAATGAGAGTTACCGGAGCCGCGCACTACGCCTCCGAGCACGATGATCCTCATCGACCCAGATCTGGAACCTCACCCCACGCCGCGCAACATCGTGGTTTCGCCCCTTGCCGCCCGGCCACGCCCGTCCGCTGTCCCCTGGCGCCTCCGGATTCCTTCCAAGCCGACCCTGAACCGCTTTCTGGCCATCGCTCAGGAGGCAGTCCGTCTCCGCGGCAAAGTCACCATCCTGCTCACCACCGATGCCGCCATCCGAAAACTTAATCGCCAATTCCGCAATAAGAACAAAGCCACCGACGTGCTCTCCTTTCCAGCCGAGGGCGTCGGCGCCGAAGAGATGGCCGGCGACCTCGCCATCAGCGTCGAAACTGCTCGCCGCCAGGCTGGGGATCAAGGCCACGCGCTAACCTGCGAATTGAAAGTTCTCATCCTTCACGGCCTGCTCCACCTGGCCGGCTGCGACCACGAAGCCGACGACGGCAAAATGGCCCGCCGCGAACGCCTGCTGCGCGCCAAACTCAATCTCCCGCAGGGCCTCATCGAACGCGCGGAGATGAAGGTGAAGAGGCCATGACCCCGCTCTTCATCCTGCTCATCGTCCTCCTCGCACTGGTCGAAACGCTGGCCTCCTACATCGTCCGCGTCTACGCCGAGTTTGGCAAAATTCTCGCCCGCGAGATCGAAGAGAACCTCGACGCCTGGGAGGAACTGGTCGAGCCGCAACTGGGCCTCACCCGCGAACACGCGGCAATCTGTGCGGCGGTCTTGCAACAGCTCACGCTCGGCATCATCGCCCTCGGCTTCGGCGCCTTCCTCTTCGACCGCGCTCCGCACCTAGCCCGCCCCACTCCCGCCGAGATCGCTCAGGCCGTTCTCGCTCTGGTGCTGGTCGTCGTCTTCTGCAACCAGCTTTTGCCCGCGATGCTCTTCAACCGCACACAGGGCCGTTGGGCGGGCAAACTCATCTGGCCCATACGCCTGCTGCTCTGGCTCATGACGCCCATCACTGTTTTCGTCCGCTTCTTCTTCTCAGTCGCCTCGCTGGCTGAGGAGCCGGCTACTCTCGAGGAGGAGACCGCCGACGATGTTGAGGCGCTGCTCGAAGCCGGTGAAGAAGAGGGAATCCTTGAAGAGAGCGACCGTGAGCTGGTTCGCTCCGCCGTCGAGTTCGGCGACAAGCTGGTCCGCGAGGTGATGACTCCGCGTCCCGAAGTCTTTGCCGTGCCCGCATCGACCACGCTCGAACAATTTCTTGAGCTTCTGCGCGAGCACAACTTCTCGCGCGTCCCGGTCTATTCCGGCTCCATCGACAACGTCACCGGCATCGCCTTCGCCCATGACCTTCTGCATATTTCCGACGCCGAAGCCCGCATCCGCACCGTGGACTCGATCAAGCGCGAGGCGGTCTTCGTCCCAGAGACCAAGCGCGGTTACGAGCTGCTGCGCGAGATGCAGCGCGAAAAACAGCACATGCGCATCGTCATCGACGAGTACGGCGGCGTCTCCGGCCTGGTCACCATCGAGGACCTGCTCGAGGAGATCGTCGGCAACATCAAGGACGAACACGAAGAAGATCTGCCCATCGAAGACCCGCAGCGCGAACCGGGCGGCGTCTGGCTGGTGCCCGGCAACTTTCCCGTCGATCAACTGCCCGACCTCTTCGGCGAGCAATCCGCCTTCAGCGATCTCGACGAAGCCTACGAAGCCACCACGCTGGGCGGCCTGGTCAGCGAGATTGAAGGCCGCATCCCGCTTCCCGGCGAGGTCGTCCTTCTCGAATCCGCCGGCCTGAGGATGGAGGTCGTCGCCTCCACCGACCGCCGCGTCGAGCGCCTCCGCGTTTTTCCGCCGGCAGCTATCGCATCTTCCACATCCGCCACTCCTCAGCCGTAATCTCCCAAACCTCCGAGGGCAACCGGCCGGAGACATAATCCTTCTCGATCAAGCCCACCATGCGCATCCCCTGCTTCTCGGAGATGCGACGCGACGTCGTATTGGCTGCGGCCTTGGCAACCCGCAGAATGGGGAAGCCGAGCGCATCAAACCAGAAATCGTTGGCCCACGCGCAGGCCTCACTCATCAGTCCCTGCCCCTGCCACGGCGTACCCAGCCAGAAGCCGCGATTGTCCTCCTCGCCCTTCACCAGGCTGATGACTCCGATCAGCTGCGCCGGCGCGCTGCGCAGGCGAATCGTCCAGTGCCATGCCTTTCCACGCGCCATCTGGGGCAGCGCAATATCTTGGCAATAGTGGAGCGCGCCGTCGGGCGGGTAGGGCCATGGCACGCGATTCAACAGGTAGCGAACGATCTCCCAATGCGGAAAGTGCTCCTGAATCTGCGGCGCATCGGCTATTTCCAGCGGGCGCAGGATCAGGCGTGCGGTTGTGCCTTCGCGGATCATGCGCAGATTGTATCAACGCTCAATCTGTAAATCCGCGATAATAGGGGTTAGGAGTTTGAAAACCCTTTGAAATCTGGATTTGTCGCCATTCTGGGCCGGCCCAACGCCGGCAAAAGCACGCTGCTCAACGCTCTCACCGGCGAGAAGGTGGCCATCGTCTCGGCCAAGCCGCAAACCACCCGCAACCGCATCGCCGGGGTGGTCGAGGTTCCGGCGAAGAAGGGCGCGCGGCAAGATTCGCAACCGGCGGCGCAGATCGTTTTTGTCGATACTCCCGGCGTTCACAAGCCCGGATCGCATCTCGACCGCCGCATGTTGCAGGAGGTCTACGAGGCCCTCGAAACCCGCGACCTGGTGCTGGTGCTGATGGACGCCACGCGCCGCGTTCAACTGGAAGCCGCTGCGGGAGACGCAGGTCCTTCGACTCCGCTGCGCTCCGCTCAGGATGACAGCATTGTTGTTACCCCCAGGCACGAGCGCACCAACTGGGCCAGCGAAGACGAGTTCCTCTTCGGCCTCATCCGCAAGCTCGACTGCCCCGTTTTCCTTTTGCTCACCAAGATCGACCTCGTCGCCAAGGACCAGCTGCTGCCGCTGATCGACACGCTCACCCGGCACTTCGGCTTCGCGCAGGTTATCCCGGTCAGCGCCCGCAAGCGCGACGGCATGGACATTCTCGTCCGCAAGATCGTCGAGGCCCTCCCAGTGGGCGAGCGCTACTACCCCAAGGACCAGTACACCGACCAGCCGCAGCGCTTCATGGTCGCCGAGTTGATCCGCGAGAGCATTCTCGCCGAGACCGGCGAAGAAGTTCCCTATGCTTCAGCCGTGGTCATTGAGCGCTACGAAGAGGCCGAGCCGCCCGCTCCGCCGCGCAAGAAAAATCAGGCGCCCGCCCGCCTGCCGCTCACCCGTATCGCAGCGGCGATTTATTGCGAGCGCGAAGGCCAGAAGGCAATCCTGATCGGCAAAGGCGGCTCCAAGCTGAAGGAGATCGGCACCGCCGCCCGCCGCCAGATCGAGTCGCTCATCGGCACGCGCGTTTATCTCGAGCTGCACGTCATCGTCGAACCCGGCTGGCGCGAGTCAAAAGCTTTCGTTGAATCTCTCGATTGGCGCAACCAGCTGGAACGGCTCGCCGGCGATCAGATCACCGAAAAGCCTTCGGACGAAGACGATTAGGATTGGGTGCTTTCGGCCTCGTACTTGAGGCCTGAAGTGCTGGCTTGGGCGACAGAGACGCAAACAAGTTCAAGCGGGCGCGTCTATGCCCCTCTTACAGCCCCACGCCCTCGGGCCTTCACCGCGTACATCCTCATATCGGCAACGCCGATGATGGCGTGAACGGTCGTGCCGTCGACGGGGGCGGTCGCCAGGCCCACGCTGGCGCTCACAAACAGTTTCTGCGCGTTCTTCATTTGGAATTCGGTATTCATCAGCTTGTGGAGCAGTTTGCTGGTGTGTGTCAGCGCGGCATCCTCGCCGGTCTCCGGCATCAGGATCACGAACTCGTCGCCGCCGTAGCGGAAGCACAAATCCTGCTTGCGGCTCAAATCCCGGAGTCGCTCGCCGGTGCGGGCCAGCAGCTCGCTGCCCACCAGGTGTCCGTGCGCGTCGTTGACCAGCTTGAAGCGGTCCAGGTCGATGAAGGCCAGGCTCACCGGCAGCTCCAGACGCTCGCATCGCTCCAGCTCCAGGTTCAGCACCTCGTAGAGATAGCGCGAGTTGTAGAGGCTGGTGCAGTCGTCGGTGATGGTCAACTGCTGGATGCGGGCCACGTCGCGCGCATTCTCGATGGCGAGGGCCGCATGATCGGCCAGAATATGCAGAAAGGCGATAGTGTAGTCGTTAAGCTGTTCGGCGCGCGGATTGAAGATTTCGATGGCGCCGTGCGTTCCCTTGCGCCCGCGCAAAGGAAGGGCGATAACCGAACGCACGATATTCGGCTGGGCGCCGTGCTCCTCCATGATCCGCGGATCGTTCCGGGCCTCGGGAACCAGCAGCGTTTCGCCGTGCTGCACCACCCAGCCGGCCACGCCCTCGCCCACCTTCACGCGCAGGTTGCGCAGCGACGCCTCTTCTCTGCCCGCGACAATCGCATAGTAGAGCTCCTGGCTGGCTTCATCCAGCATCAGCAGCGTCCACAACTCCGCCTCGATGTACCGCTCCATGTGCTCGATGATCGTGCGCAGAATCGTATCCAGGTCGAAGCTTGAGGTCAGCGAGCGCGTCACCTGGTGGAAGACGAGAAGGTCATCGAGCGGAATGTGGCTATCCGTCTTTCTGGTCATTCGGGGGCCCATTTCAACAATTCGGAGGGTTGGCGAGTCGGCGTCGCCGCCTATCTGCAATTCTGTCACACCGGGGTTCCAGGAGCGAAGGTGAATATATGTGTGCGTCTGGCTTGCCTGGTGACGAAGGATGATTACGAGAGTGTGCCGGCTGAGTGGTTCCCGTCAGCCCCCGATATGCACCATCGAGCGGGAGGGCTTCAGGAATCCCGGCTCGCCGATATGATGGCGCGGCTCCTTGCCCTGTACTGTACGGACAATATAGCCGGCCAGTTCCGCATCGCTGGCGCCGGCGCGCAGGCGTCCATACAGGTCGTGTTCCACCTGGGAAAACAGGCAGGTGCGAATCTTGCCGTCGGAGGTCAGCCGCACCCGGCTACATGCTCCGCAGAAGGCCTGCGAAACCGGGGCGATGATGCCAATCTCGCCGATTCCATCTTCAAAGCCGTAGCGCCGTGCCGTCTCGCTGGCTTCGCGCGGCTCCAGCTCAGTGAGCGGCAGTATGCGCCCGATGCGCTGCACGATCTCGGCAAGGGGAACGACGATTTCCGGCGTCCACAGCCGGCCTTCCTCCAGCGGCATGAACTCGATGAAGCGCACCACCACGCCTTCGCGCCGCGCAAAGTGGGCAAAGCCCTCCATCTGATCATCGTTGAAGCCGCGCAGCAAAACGCAATTGATTTTGAGCGGCGTCAGCCCGGCCGCGCGCGCGGCGCGAATCCCGGCGAGCACAGCCTGAAAGCTGCCCGGAACCCGCGTGATGCGCTCAAAGGTGGGCGCGTCCACCGCGTCCATGCTCACCGTAACTCGACGCAGTCCGGCGGCCTTGAGCGGCGCGGCCAGCCCGTCCAGCAAGTGGCCGTTGGTGGTCAGAGCCAGGTCCAGCGGCTCGCCGTTTGGAGTCCGCAGGCGCCCGAGCTCCTGAACCAGCTC
>JBAVYF010000546.1:0-11503 GCA_049698655.1 Occallatibacter sp.
ATTGCAAGATGGAAACTACGAGCAAATTCCTGGGGTCGAAATTCCGAAGTCCTCCGTCGATTCGAAGAAACAGCAAATTGAGCAGGGACATAAGAGGCTGGCTGAGGAACTTAGACTTCATGCAAAACGCCGAAAGCTACTAATCGTTTCAGCCGAAGCCGCCCTCGACCTCCTTTACAGATTCTTAGAATCCGAACAAGTCGCGCTACTGCTTGACTCACCAACAGGTGATTCACTGGTCCCAAAAATCGGCCAGCGGGAGCGTTCGGTGGTCGCGGAATTTATTCAGAATATTGTACAGACTGATCCCGCCCTCCTAAATGTTCTCCGAGCGATGCTGGAAGGGCTCGTCCTTTATCACGCTGCCTTTTTGCCTGACCTTAATGACGCGAAGAAGAGATTTCGAAATCTCCGAGTTGTGTTCGACAGCTCGCTGGTTAGAGAAGCGCTCGGATACAAGGGGCCAGCGCTGAAGGCGCTTTCGAGAGAGGCGATAGATATTCTGAAGGCCTCTGGGATAGAGTGTGCTGTCTTCGATGAAACACTAGATGAAATCAGGCGGATCTTGGCAATGTACGAGGCGCACCTTGGCACCACCAAGGGGTGTGCCGAACTAAAACCAAGCCCGATGACAAGTTACTTTCTCATGCGAAGATATACTCCGGCCGACCTGGTTGAGATGTCCGCGCTTCTCGAACGCGATGTGGCCGCAGCCGGATTTCGGATCCTTGCACGCCCACCCCGGCAAGCAAAATTCACGACAGGGGAAATGGAACTCGCGGCTAGGTTGAAGCGACCCAACACTGGGCGCGAAATCGACCTGGAGCCGAGAGTTATCCACGACGTGGAATGCATCGCAGGAGTTCTCACACTTCGAAGGGGAAACCGCACGAACCGCCTTGAGTACGCTGGTGTCATATTCGCTACAGATTCCACCACAGTTATAAAGACTGTCCAAGATTGGTGGCGTGAGGACGAGAATGAGACGGCTGTCGCGCCGATCGTTCACATTCGCGTTCTATCAAATCTTGCTTGGTTAAAAAAGCCGACCCTCTGCGGTGATCTTAAAATTCAGGAACTAGTGGCGCTTTGTGCTGCTGCGCTCCGGCCAGAGCCCAAGACTTGGGACCTCTTCCTCAAGCATCTATTCAAGCTCCGAGCGGATCAACGCGTAACCTCTGATGAGGTCGCCGCGATCCTTGTCTCTGAGATGCTGGATCGCACCCTCAAGGCTGCAGAATTCGAAACAGATGATGCCGAGGAGATTGGAGTTGCTACGCTTGACGAAGCCGTCGAGCGAGTGAAGGCATCCTATGCTGCCGAGGCTGAACGCAAGATTCATGAGAACGAGAACGAAAAGTCAGCAGCAATCGCTGACGCGGAACAACGCATTCAACGTGCGCTAGAACGAGCGGATAATGCCGAGCGCGTTGCGGCGGAGGCTGCACGCAAGAGGGACACTGGAATCCGAGCAAGGGCCGGTAGATGGGCGCACCGCCTTGCTGAGTGCGCTCGTTGGGCAGCTAATGCGGTCCTCATCATAGGAGCGTTCTCGCTGATACGTGAACATAACTTCCACCCGGGATGGTGGGGCATCCTCGCTGCCGGCTGTATAGTTGTTTTTGTGTTTTTCGAGTTTGTCACAATTCGGGAAGACGTTTCTGAATGGCTCAAGAAGCTCAAAATGCGGCTCAATGAAAAACTACTCGTGTTTTTCGGTATTGATGATTGAGGCGGCTCGCAGGTACCCCAGGTCTCGCTTTGATTCTGAGACCTGGGATAGCTCGAACGCTGCCCTATATTCCTGAACAAAACATGATCTCGATGGATGCCACATCGCTAATGCGATCATCCAAGTGCGGATTTGTACCGACATGTCGGCTTGCGTTAAGTGATTCCATTCAAACATTTCGCATAACGGGTCTGTCTATCTCTCGTACACCACAGCTATCTTCGCGTTCTGTTCAGCCCAGCTGAACGGGACTTCGTCGAGTAGTATAGCCAGCGTCAGCTCTGGCGCCTGCCGTCCTTTGACGATTGCCTCCACGATCTCTGGCGCCAGGAATGCGCTCTGAATAATTCGGCTAACGTAACGCTCATTGAGGCCGGTAGCTGCGGCAATCGCCCGTTGATCTTTGTATTCTCCAGCAACGATCTGTCGCACCCATTCGTGTGCACGGCTAATGGCCTTGATCAATGCCGGCACGGCATTGTCTGGAGACCGGTCCGCTGACTGCGACGGAATAATTAGCCGCATTTCGCCACCGCAACGCTTCAGCCTAGTCTCTATCGTCAGGGCGATTGGCTGATAATCGAAGTCGTTCATTGTGTCCTGGGTCTGAAGATCCGTGCAGTTGGACCCGAGAAGTTGCGCGCGCAATTTTTCCCTGTTGATTTGAATTTCGACCGATCCTTGATGGACCAAGATCCGGGCCACGATCGTCTCCAGCATCTCGCTGAGACGCGAGGGCGAATTCCCATCCAGACGCTTTGCGTACCCGACAGCGGATTCAATCAGCGTTTGGGTGATCGCCAGATCATCGTCAGCATCGGCGAGAGCACTGACCACCTGGTCCGCAGAGGAGAAGAAGCTCTTGAGCTCGTTCAGGACTACTTTTTCGAGTTCTCGCGCCGGAATTCTGCCAGGCTGCACCGATGCCGAGGCTGCGTCTTCGATGACTCTCTGCGATACGTAATACCGGTATCGCTTGCCACGCTTGACCGCATGGGACGGGGTGAAGCGACTCCCGTCTTCATCGTAAAGCAATCCGCGCAGAAGGCTGGGGGCGTTGGCGTTTGTGCCGTGGCGGCGGGCACGAACGTTTTCGGCCATCAGTGTTCGCACTCTCTCCCACAGTTCGCGATCGACAATGGCTGAGTGCTCTCCAGGATACGATTGTCCCTTGTGCGGGATCTCTCCCAGATAGATCCGGTTCTGCAGGATCTTGTAGAGGGCGCCCCGGGAGTATTCCGCTCCACCCGAACTGCGGCCCGAGCGGCCGACCCGAATCTTGCTCTTCACCCCGCGCTTGTCGAGGTACGCCTTCAACTGTTTCACACAGCCGATTTCGAGATAAAGCCGGAAGATCTCGCGGATCTGTTCGGCTTCCTTTTCATTGAGGATCAGGTGGCGGTCATTGATGTCATAGCCGAGAGGTACAGGACCGCCCATCCACATGCCTTTTCGCTTTGAAGCGGCAATCTTGTCGCGGATGCGCTCACCCGTCACCTCTCGCTCGAACTGGGCAAAGGAGAGCAGGACATTGAGGGTCAGCCGGCCCATCGAAGAGGTGGTGTTGAACTGCTGGGTGACGGAGACGAAGCTTACGCCGCGGGCATCGAAGACCTCGATGATCTTGGCGAAGTCGGCCAGACTGCGTGTCAGCCGATCCACCTTATAGACGACAACCGTGTCGATCTTTTTGGCTTCGATGTCCGCCAAAAGGCTCTTGAGACCGGGACGCTCCATCGAGCCACCCGAATAGCCCCCGTCATCGTAATGGGCGTCGATCGCACGCCAGCCCTCCTGGCGCTGGCTGAGGATGTAGGCCTGGCAGGCTTCGCGCTGGGCATCGAGCGAGTTGAAGGATTGCTCAAGCCCTTCCTCGGAGGATTTGCGCGTATAGACAGCGCAGCGGATCGAGCGTTTCTGCAAGGTGCTCATGAGCGATGCCCCTTGAGACCGAAGAACAGGGGCCCTGACCAGCGGGTACCGGTGATCAGCCGGGCGATCGCGGAGAGGCTCTTGTAGCGTTCTCCGTTGTACTCGAAGCCGGCCTCGCCCACGGTGACGTGGTACGTCTTACCCTCCCACTGGCGAATCAGCCTGGTTCCCGGCTTGATCCGCAGCGGGTCCCTGCGCTGCGCCGCGGTCTTTTTGGAATCCCGATGGAGGCCCGCGGCCAGTTCCCGAAGGCGGCGCTTGACCTCCGGCTTCAGACCGCCAAAGGCCTGCTCCTGCAGCTTGTAGGCGAGCAACGGTACTAGGAGCTGCTTACGAATGTGGGATGGCGGGGCCTGTTTCAGAACCCGCCGCCACTTTGCCTGCAACTGGGCCAGATTCATCTTCGGAAGTGCTGCAATCTCGACCTCCAGCCTCTCGGACACCTGCAAACCTCCTCTCCGGTGTCCACATTTCCGCTCTGTTGGGGCTGGAAGTCAAGTCTTGTTTGGCCTTTATACGCACGACAGGCCCCCATTGAGCGACCGATCGGTTAGCCGCTCGCCGGGGGCAAAAAGTCAAGCGAACTGTGGACAACGTGAGAGAAAAATTCTGGCAACTGGGCAGGTGGCCAGTAATCATCCAGCTTTACTCAAACCAGAGCAACATCTGCAGAAAGAGCGCCACATCTAGCAGGTTTCGTACCCCCGCATTGGCCAGTGAAACGGGTGTTTGTTGGGTATAAATGCATATTTCTCCAAGACATCCAGTGCCTGCGAGGTTGAATCCACTTGATCGTCATGCTTGGTGCCGGGAAAGCCCGCAATCTCCTGGATGTACTCATCGAGCCACGGCGCCTGTTTAGGCAGGTATACTCTGCCATTCTCAAACTTGACCGACTGCTTCTCTAGGCGCACCAGTTTGTCGCTGCCTTGTTGAGGGTTGTAGGCCTCCAGGCACCAGACGTATTCAGACTTGAGCTCCTGAAACAGCGATGTGCCGGAGCCCCTGTCTTCAATCAGAAGCTTGCTCGGGGCATATTCGCGGAAAAGGTCAAGGGCTGCACGTTTTAGATCTGGGAAGTTCAACCGCTTTCTGAACACGTCAAGCAGATAGAAGTTCCCCTCTCGCGTTCCCCAGGTGGTGCAGACGCTGTAGTCGTTGCACTCGCCGCCCTTGTTTGCCGTGTCCCAGCTTTGCAGCACGCACTCCATATCCCGCCGCCGCGCCGTTTCGTAGTAGCGAATCCACTCCCTCTTGATCACGCCACCCTCGCGCGATGTGGGGCTTTGTTGGTACTGGCTTTGGAAGCGGTATTCTCCAAGCGTTTGCCGCATCTGTTGCAGTGCTTCCAACGACTCGCGCTCCGGATGCAAGGCCTCCCCTGCCTTGCGCACGTAGAGATGGTTTCCCAACGGGCCTTCAATGGGATAGCTCTCGTCCTGCTCGGCGATGGCAGGGAGCGATAGCATATCCCAGTGTTCGCGGTCCGTTACCTCGCCAACGAGGTCCCCCTGGTGCAACCGCTGCATCACAATGATGATCACGCCGTTTTCCTTGCTGTTCAGCCGGCTCAACAATGTGGTGAAGTACCAGTCGTTGGTCTTCGTGCGCTGAGCTTCCGAAAAAGCATCCTCCGGCTTGAGCGGATCGTCGACGATGATGATATCGGCGCCACGGCCCGTGATCGGCCCACCAACAGAAACAGAGAGCCGAAAGCCTTGCCTCGTTGTCATAAAATCTTCGACGGCCTTTTTCTCCTGCGAGAGTACGGTCCCAGGAAAGAGGCTTCGGTAGAACGTGCTCGACATCAGTGTTCGGCAATCTCGCGCGTGTTTGTCGGCCAGATCCTGTCCGTAGCTTACACAGATAATTTGCTTTGAGGCATCATGCCCGAGCAGCCAGGCGGGGAAGGCGACGCTGGCGGCGTGCGATTTCAAAGTGCGCGGAGGCAGGTTGATGATCAGGCGCTTCATTTTACCGGTTCGGCATTTTTCCAGGGTTGAGGCAAGCAGCTCAATGTATGGGCTGGGCATGAAGGTGGTTTGTGGGTTGAGCTCCAGGAAGGAGCGTTCGATGAAGCTCGTCAGGTCATTCCGTAGGATGACTTGATATTCGTCTGCGGAAAATCCGTTTGAAGCACTCATTACGATTCCTCCGTCTTGGGTTCTGGGTTGGTGGATGTGGTGTCGGCGCTGATACTTTTCATGCGCCGCAGAATGTCTTCCATGACCTTTTGGTCCATCTCGTGCGGAATAAATGTTGAAACCTCCGAGTTGGCAGCCTCTTCTGACGTTCGGGCCAGCGAGATGAACTCGCGCTGAGAGCGAATATCCCCTTGCGCTGCCTTGTTCGCCAGTTGCATCATTGCAGCCTCCAACTTGGTCACCGAACGTGATCCGCGGGGTCCATTCACCCGGACGCGCTGACGACACTCTCGCAGCACAACGGTGGCAAAGCTTTTGGACCCCTTGGGCCGGCCCTTCGGGTTTCCGGATTTGCCTTTCTCGAACTGGCCGCTCTTCGGCGGCTTTTTGAAGCCAACCTTATAAGTGGCGTCACGCCCGCGCATATTGCACCTCCTTCTGAGCCGCGACCTCGTTGAATCGCTTGCCCGTTTGCGCGTGGACTGCGGCTCCGCCGGTGTATTTCTGCCAGCGACGAATGGCTACATCGACGTAGAGCGGGTCGATCTCGATACTGCAGCTAGTGCGACCGACCCGCTCAGCGGCCATCAGCGTTGTGCCCGAACCCAGAAAGGCGTCGAGGACGATTTCGCCGCGCGCCGTGCAATCGAGAATCGCGTCGGCCACCATCGCCACCGGCTTCACAGTCGGGTGCAGCGCAAGCAGGTTGCCTTCACCGCTTTGTTGGGAGAGCGTATGAATTCCCGGGTACTGCCAGACATTGGTCCTGTTCCGGCCGAACTGGCCGAGTTGGACATTGTTGCGGTGGCTCTTGCCCTTGCGGAAGAGCAGAATAATTTCATGCTGTGAGCGGTAGAAGCTTCCCATGCCTCCCTTGTCCTTCACCCAAACCGCCATGTTCAGGAATTCATCATAGGTCTGCTTGCCAACGGCAATCAGATCTCCCACATGGCGCCAATCGGAGCAGCAAAAATGAACAGAGTTGTTCGCGCTGTACTGGGCCAGGAGACGCAGACTGTTGCTCAAGAAGGAAACGTACTCCGCATCGCTCATCTCGCCGGAGGCCATTGCGAACTCGCGATGATGGATCGCTCCATTGCCTGTGGCATGACCGTCCACTCTCACGTTGTACGGCGGATCGGTAAATACCGCTGCGGCCCGGCGCTTGCCCATCAGGGTCCTGTACGTCTCCTCGTGCAGCGAGTTGCCGCAGAGGATGCGATGCTTGCCAAGCAACCATAGGTCGCCTGGCTGCGTTACTGGTTCCTGATCGAAAGCCGGCTCTGGTATTTCATCCTCTTTGGAAGCGGCGCCGTTCGCCTCCTCGAGGATCACGTCAATCTCCGGAATCTCGAAGCCGGTGATGGCGACGTCAAAGTCCACGCTATCGAGCGTTAACAGGTACTGCAGTTCGATGGCGAGGATCTCCTTGTCCCAGCCTGCGTTTTCTGCAAGCTTATTGTCTGCGATGACGTACGCGCGGATTTGCTCTGCGCTGAGGTTCTCAAGCCGAATCGTCGGCACCTCTGTTATGCCGAGGAGCTTCGCTGCCTCTACCCGGCCGTGGCCGGCAACGATCCGGTTGTTGGAATCCACCAGGACTGGGTTGGTGAAGCCAAAAACTCTAATACTTTCAGCAATTTGGCGGATCTGGTGCTTGTTATGGGTCCGGGCGTTGTGATGATTTGGCTCGAGCTGCCCGATAGGCTGGTAAGCAATGGACCGTTGTTCGAGGTGCATGGATTTGCCCTCCGATAGTTGTAACGGTACAGGAAAATCGCTCTACAATGTTGTAGAATATATGTAGAGCATTGCTTAGGGAATTCCACTAGGCCAAGGCTTCAAGCAGCTGTTGGAGCCCCAGATGCGCGAATGGAGAGGTGGCCAGCGGATGACAAGATCGGCCAAAAACACAAGTATCCAGATGAGTGATCTACCACTGCATATCGGCTACCAATGGGGCGAGCCACCTAACGGTGAAAGTTCTCTCCACGTGAATCGAGTTGGGGAGGAACTAGAAATCAAGGCTGCCATGCCGGAGTACTTGTCAGAGAGCCGTTCTTGTGATCTGGTCCAGCAGTACGAGAATGCGCGCAAGGATCGATCAGTCGGTAAACAGAGAACGGGAAAGGACTCGCCTCACATCCGCTTCGCGAATGCAGATAGCGACGATGAACTCATCGATTTCGTGCGCAGCTTTGGTCCGGTTGTGTCCAAGAGCTGGAAAATGTTGCCATTGGCGACCCCGTTTGGTCCGCGAAGAAGTGCCGACGAGTCGGCGGTCCAGGTGTTGATGAGGGTACGGCAAAATCTTCAGGAGTTGAGAAGCGAACAGCGGATCTACAAAGCGGCGTTAGGCTTGTTGGTGGAGCTGGCCAAGAAACCTGCTGAGTTCGACGTCGACAGAGCCAAGCAGCAAATGGCTGAAATTGCGCGCGATATCCAGGACTGGCCACGGCAGTGGAATCGAGAAAAGATGGAGCGCGGGGAAAAACCTCTCTGGAGAGTCCGAGGGGATTCTATTCGACGAGTCGCTGCACTTGCTAAATCCGGGCCCGACCTCTTGCTGCCCCCACAAGTTGATGCTCGAATCGTCCTTTGTGAACTCGTGAACGTGTTCCCTTCGCTTGCTTTCCCTAACCATACAGAAATGCACTCTTACATCCGCTTCGGAATTCGACCCTTACTATACAGCCTACTCAGGCGGGAATTTCTTCACCCTCGTGACGTTGCAATCTGTGCCAATACTCAGTGCCGAGATTTCTTCGAGGTTGAGCGCGCTGGACAGCGATATTGCAATGACCAGTGCTCCCTCAGCCAGCGCCAACGGGAATACTGGCAAGTTCGCGGTAAGACAGCTCGACGAGAAAGATTGGCCCTCCAAAGCAAAGGTCAAAATCTCAAACCTCCTGCGGCCGAGTTTCCCGGTGCGGGCTAGGTTCTGGCCGAAGACTAACATTTTCACTGGTTCAGTTTTCCCGAGGCCGATCATCTTTTCGTTCGCCCGTCTTCCCACCCTTGATCGTTGCTCCTGCATGGGAGGAGTGCCATGCCTGCCACCCGACAGGCTTGTATCATTAGGTTCGTTAGGCGTTTACGCCGCTACACCATTTAATAGTATGCCCGCTGGAATCGACTTATTTACCAAGGCTTGCACGATTTTGTTGATTTCATAATTGGAGTGAGAATCCCCGTAAACAAAGGTATATTCTGTACTTCCGTATTTGTGAAAACTCAGGTATTCTGCGAGTCCGGGGGCAATGACGTCCAGATGGGCGATTCTCCAACAACCCATGATTCGTTTGCCTGGGCGAACTTGAATGAGCTCAGTGACGAAGACCTGTTGGTGCGCCTCGTTGCCGGAGACCAGGATGCCCTTGCGGTGCTCTTTGACCGATATCACCGCCTGATCTATTCCGTGGCATCTCACATCGTTCGCGATGAAGGCGAAGCGGAGGAGGTGGTCCAAACGGTATTCCTGAATATATTTCAGGCCGCGGCAAACTTTGACCCTTTCAAGGGCACACTTAGAGCATGGCTGTTGCAATATGCCTATCATCGGGCGATCCACAGGCGTCGAAGCTTGTCTACACAGGGTGTCTACCTTTGGGACGAACTGGACGGGGCCAATGAGCCGAGCCAAGCGCCGGCAGTGGAAGCAATCCGGCTCTGCGAGCAGATGCTTATGCAATTAAAGCCCATTCAGCGACAGGTACTCGAACTCACCTATTTTGAAGGGTGGACTGCGCAGGAGATCGCTGTGCGTCAAGCGAGGGCAGCCACGAACGTTCGCCACGACCTCTACCGGGGACTAGCCAAGCTGCGAGCGTTACTGACTGCGCCAGTCAGGAATCAGGTGCGCGACGAGAGGTTCGCCACCAAAGAAATGGAGGGACAAATTGTCAAAGCACGCACAATTTGAGGAGCATTGCGTCCTTGCGACCTCGGGACAGCTCAACGCTGCCGAGGCGAGTCTACTTGACTCGCATTTGCAGGAGTGCGACCAGTGCCGCCGCTTCCTTAGTGACGCTCGCATCATCAGTGACACGGTAATTCCGCGCATCTTGCACACCCCGCGAGGTGAGGCGACCGTTCCCGGAGGAATGCGGGAGCGGTTCCTGGCTCGCGCCGCGGCGCAGGGACTTCAGATCAATGCAGGCGCGCCGCTTGCGGCTCCGTCGTTCGCCTTTGCAGAGCCCCACACAGTCTCCTCAGAGAATCAGGGAGGGATGCATGTTGGTCGCTCAGGCACACATCTTGCATGGTTCAGCCTCCCTCGTCATTGGCAGAGAGGGGCAATAGCAGCGTGCGCGTGCGCCGTGTGCTTTTTACTCGGAATGATGCTACGGGCGCCTTCTCGCAACGAACCGGGTACTGCCTCGCGGGGGACACCCCCGGCAGCAACAACTCCTCATTCACAAGCTGTGACTTCGAGTACACAACTCGATGAGATCCGGGCATTGACCTCGGATCGAGACAGGCTTGCGCTACAACATGCTGAACTTGTCAACGAATTGGAGGCGGCCAACAAAGAGAAACACGATATCGAGACGGCCCTCCAGCTGAAAATATCTTCGCTTGAATCCGATGCCGCGAACGATCATGAAACGCTCACGCAGCAAACTGTTGCATTGAACAATCGGACGATTGCCCTCCAATCCCAATTGGAAGCACTCCGGCAGAAGCAGTCATCCACAGAAGCGCTTCTCATTCTCCGGGACCAGGAAACGAACGAGTACGCTTCCAGACTGGACTCGCTCCAAACGCAATTGGCGAGGCGGCCCCATATTCCGCAGACGACTGGGGATGAAGTGCATGATCTGGTAGCCGCTCGCAATCTCCATATCATTGACGTATATGACTCAGATGGAAAAGGCAAGCGCCAACGTGCTTTCGGAAGGGTCTTTTATGTGGAGGGACGCTCCTTGGTCTTCTACGCTTACGATTTGGCAGAGGCGCATTCGGAGAGAAAGATTACGTTTCACGTCTGGGGTGAGCACTCTAACGATAAGGAGACCACCATCAGTCTCGGCGTTCTTCACGATGATGATCCGCGCGAGCAGCGCTGGGCTTTGACCTACGATGATCCCAAGGTGCTGGCTAAGATCAATTCCGTATTCGTCACGATGGAGCCCAGCAATCGTGCCGTGACGGCGCCCACCGGTAAGCAGGTGCTCTATGCCTACCTGGGTGGAAGACCGAACCATCCTTGAGCTGTCGTTCATAAAATATTTTGCAATGCCGTTGGCGAATTCCTCCTCAATGGCGGGCATACCGTACCGGAGGGCATTGCCACATGCGAATTTTGCGTTACTTTTCTCTCAGTCTGCTCGTCGTGTCTGCAATCTTGTGCGGGACGCATTCCGCGTCGGCTCAGACCGAGTCTGGCACCGTTACCGGGCTTATTACGGATCAGAGCGGCGCGGTCGTTTCCGATGCGGACGTAGAACTCACAAGCCTCGAACGTGGCACCGTTGACCATACCAAAAGCAATGGATCGGGCATATATGTACTTCCGAGCGTGTCTCCGGGACAATATAACCTCTCCGTGCGCCATGCCGGTTTCCGTCAGGTCGATCTGACCAAACTGGTCGTGAATGTTCAGTCGCATATCGAGCAGAATTTCAAGTTGCAAGTGGGCTCTGTCTCTGAATCAGTGACCGTCGACGCCTCGGGTCTGCAAATCAACACAACC